>CAMLSI010000203.1 GCA_946482585.1 uncultured Lysobacteraceae bacterium | reverse complement strand
GCTTGGCTTCATACAGCAAGCGGTCGGCGCTTTCCAGGAGGTCGCGGCCGTCGCGATTGTCCGGCGCGCGCTCGAGCGCGCCGATGCTGATGCTCACCCGCGCCGCCGCGCCGGAGCGTGCATGCGGCAGATCGAGATCGCGCACGACCGCGAGCAGCTTCCGCGCATGCGTCGCGGCGTCGCCGCCGGGCGTGTCGTCCAGGATCACGACGAACTCTTCGCCGCCGTAGCGTGCGGTCAGGTCGCCGGTGCGCTGCCCGACACTCTGCAGGGCAACCGCCACGCGCCGCAGGCATTCGTCGCCGGGACCGTGGCCGTAGTGATCGTTGTAGTCCTTGAAATGATCGATATCGATCAGCAGCAGGCGCAGCGTCTCGCGCTGCTCGAACGCGCGAGCTGCGCGTCGGGTCCATTCCTCGTCGAAGCGGCGACGGTTGGCGATGCCGGTGAGGCCGTCGATCAGCGCGCGCCGTTCCAGCAAATCCCGCTGGCGCTTGAGCTCGAGATGGGTGCGCACCCGCGCACGCACGATCGGCGGGCTGATGGGCTTGGTGATGTAGTCGACCGCGCCGGCATCGAAACCGCGCTCCTCTTCTCCCACTTCGTCGCGCGCGGTCACGAAGATCACCGGAATCTCCCGCGTGACCGGCTCGGCCTTGAGCCGGCGCAGCAGCTCGAAACCGTCCAGACCCGGCATCACCACGTCGAGCAGGACCAGGTCGACGGCATGACTCGTGACCAGGGCCAGCGCGCGTTCGCCGCCGGTCGCGAAGCGCAGCTCGTAGGCTCCCTGCAAGGCTTCCGCAAGAACCCGCACGTTGGCCGGTTCGTCGTCGATGATCAGCACGCAGGGCCGCGTCGTCATGACACGTTCCCCGCCGGGGCGAGCGTTCGACACCAGCGCAGCGCCGCGGCGTAGTCCAATTGGTCGACGGCTTCCTGCAACGCGGCGAAATGCGCGCGGCCTCGTTCGTCGCTTCCCTGCTGCAGCCGCGCCAGCGTCGTCGCGGCATCCAGGCTGCCGCCTTCGAGTTCCGCGACCAGTTGCAGCCAAAGGCCGTCGCTGTCTGCGCACGGCGCGGATGCCGGTTCCGCGGCAGGCGTCGGTTGCGGCAGATCCGCCGAAGCCAGCTCCTCGAGCCCCATCGCGAGCTCGCTCAACAATCCGTCGACCGGCGCGGCCTGGCGCAAGGCGGCTTCGAGCGCTGTCGCCGCCGCGGCAATGCGCTGCGCGCACAGGGTCGCCGCCGCGCCCTTCACGGTGTGCGCGAGATCCTGCGCCATGACGCCATTGCCCTCGGCCAGCGCCGCGCCGATGCGCTCGGCAGCGTCGGCGTGCCGGCTGCGGAAATCCGCCAACAGCCGCCAGAGCAGATCGCGCTTGCCGTTGACGCGCTCCAGCGCCGCCGCGAGATCGACACCGGCCACTGCCTCGGCGGTCGACACCTCGAATGCGGGGCGCCGGTCCGGCATCTCGTCGTGCATTTCATGCGGCAGCCAGCGCGCCAGCGTACGCAGCAGGCGCGACTCCTCGATCGGCTTGGACAAGTAGTCGTCCATGCCTGCGTCGAGGAAGCGCTTCCGGTCGCTGGCCAAGGCGTGCGCCGTCAAGGCGATCACCGGAATCCTCGCCAGGCGCGGATCGCGCTTGAGCCGGCGCGTCGCCTCCATGCCGTCCATTTCGGGCATCTGGACGTCCATCAGAACCACGTCGTACGGCGTCAGCTCCAGGCGCTGCAGAGCCTCCAGCCCGTTGCCCGCGCAATCGACCGCGAGACCCGCATCGCGCAGCAGCTCCTGCGCCACCTGGCGATTGATGGGATTGTCCTCGACCAGCAACACTTTGCCTCCTTGTGGAAATCGGTAACTCGACCCCGGTGCCGCGCCGGCCGCCCCCATGCGCAGTCCGCGCGTGGCGCCGAGTGCCTGCAGGGCGGCATCGTGCAGGGTCGACGGGCTGATCGGCTTGTGCAGGAACACGTCCACGCCGGCACGCTCCGCCGCCTGCATCAGCGCGGTATCGCCGTATGCGGTGGCCATGACCACGCCGGGCCGTCGCAGGCCGCGCCGGGTCAACTCGGCAAGCGCCGCCAAACCGTCCATGCCCGGCAATTTCCAGTCCAGCAGCAGGAGGTCGAACGGCGGCTGCGCGCTGCTCATGCGCGCCAATGCGGTTTCGGCCGATTCCGCGAGGGAAACCTCGAAGCGCAGCGATTCGAGCATGGTTCCGAAGACTTCGCGCGTCGTCGCGTTGTCGTCCACGACCAGCGCGCGCAGTCCGGCCACCGGCCCCTCCGCCGACGCCGGCGCGCTCCCGATCGCCAACGGAACCTCGAACCAGAACGTGCTGCCGCGACCGCGCTCGCTGTCGCAGCCCATGCGGCCGTCCATCAGCTCGACCAGACGCTTGCAGATGGCCAGGCCCAGGCCCGCTCCGCCGTGGCGTCGCGTGTCGGACGCATCCACCTGGGAAAACGGCTGGAACAGGCGCGCGAGATCCTCCCGCGAAATCCCGGGCCCGCTGTCGCGTACCGCGCAGCGCAGCAGGATCTGGTTCAACGCGTGCGCCGGCCGGCAGCCGATCTCGACCAGCACTTCGCCGCGCGGCGTGAACTTGACCGCGTTGGTCACCAGGTTGATCAGCACCTGCTGCAGGCGCAGCGAGTCGCCGAGCAGCGAACGCGGCACGTCCGGCTCGATCGCGAAGAGCACTTCGAGATGTTTCTCGCGCGCGCGCTCGCCGACCAGGGCAGACAGATCTGTCACGACCTGATCGAGGTCGAAGGCTTCGCGCGCGAGATCGAGACGCCCGGCCTCGATGCGCGACAGGTCCAGCACGTCGTCGATGATGCCCAGCAGCAGGCGCGCGGAAGACTGCAACTGACCGAGCAGGCCGCGCTGGCGCGGATCGAGCACCGTCTTGCCGAGCAGCGTCGCCATGCCGATCACCGCGTTCATCGGCGTGCGGATCTCATGGCTCATGTTGGCCAGGAACTGGCTCTTCGCGCGGTTGGCGGATTCCGCCTGATCCCTGGCCTCGCCGAGTTCCTTTTCGAACTGCCGCTGCGCGGTGACATCGCGCGCAATGCCGTCGGAGCCCAGGAACTCGCCGCGCTCGTCGTGCAGAGGCACTTCCGAAAGCTCGATGCGATGCACGGCACCGACCGCATCGCGCACCTCGATTTCGTAGTTGCGCGCCAGTCGCGCCGCTCCTGCTTCGAACCGGTCCCACGCGGCACGATTGAGCGGTGCGGACGTCAGCAGTTCCTCTTCCCGCTCGCGATAGTCCTGCGGCGCGAAACCGAGCACGCGCCGCACCGAGTCGCTGACCGACGTGAGCCGCCCGTTCGCATCGCGCCCGTACACGAAATAGCTGTCGAGCTGATCGACGAGTCGGCCGAACTTCAGCTCGTGCTCGGCCAGCGCCTGTTCCGCCTGCCGGCTGCGTTCGCGCTGGCGTTCGAGCGTCGCCGTCACCCAGGCGAGCGCGGTTCCCAGTCCGGCCAGCAGCAGCGCGACGAACACGCCCTGCGCATACAGCTGCCGCCGGACATCCGCGGTAAACGCCCGGAACAGCGCCGGGCTGACCGCGAAATGAGCCACGCCGAGAAGCTCCGCCGTATCCGAGTGGTACAGCGCCACGTCGGCCCGGAACGCATCGGCCACGGCCCCTTCCAGCGGCCGGTCGAGACTGCCGCGGGGCGCATCGGTCGCGTCGTAGTCCAGCTCGAGCCCGATCCCGACGAAGAACCGTTCGTTGCTCTGCCCGTCGCGCAGGAGCAGCACCTGGTCCAGGGCTTCGCTCAGTCGACGCGACCGTTCCGCCGGATCGCCGCGCGACAGCGCATCGGACAACAACACCGCCTGCGACTGAGCCAGCACCTGCGCCTGCTCCGCCGCAGCCTCGTGCAGGCGCGGCTGCAGCAGCACATTCCAGTAAACCACGAGGGCGCTTTCCAGGATCACCGCGAGCACGACGAAGGCCAGCGCTATCGTCACCGGAATCCGGCGTGTCGTGCTTCGGGTCGACACGGCGCTCATCGATGCACCTTGGCCACCTGGACGAAGAACGGCTTCAGCACGATGCCTGCCGCCTCGAGCGTCGTGAGATTCAGGAACGGCTGGACCTTGGCCTCGACCGCGAGCCCTGCCGGGATACCACGCTCGACGTCGCCCTCGAACGGCGAATAGACGATCACGCGATGGGCGATGCTCCAGCGGACCAGGCCGTCGACCTCGGCCGACGACAGCCGAGTCGCCAGAAATACCGCCGCCGGCAGCGGAGCCTTGTCGGTCGGCAACGTCCCGCTGGTCACCATCTCGATCGGCAGATCGCGGATCCTCGCCGACTCCGGAGACGTCGGGGGCGCGACCAGATCGCCCACCTCGGCAGCACTGCGCGCGTCCGTGGAAAAGATCAGTACGCGCAAGCGTCCGTCGGCCGCCCGGTCTTCGAGCCCAGTGTGCGCGGCGAGCAGAGAGCGAAAAAGACGCGCGCCGGCGCGCACCCGGCGCTCGTCCGTAGTGTCGGCATTGACGGATACCGTCGCGCAGGCCAGTCCGACCACGACCAGCCACGACGCCGCCTGCACCGACAGATTTCGCACCAGTTCGCGCCAGCCGAGCCGCTGCATCGTGCAGGACGCGCGGGACCTGGGGATTTCTGGCGTCGGACGATCAGGCATGGATCCGGTCTGGCAGCGACGGCGGGCTGCGTGGCATCGTGTCATCGAGGATGGTGGGTGACAATCGTGGAGCAACTAAGGAGGGCATCACGGTGAAAGCCGCGGCAGGAACCAGCGACCGCGAAACGTCGCGTCGAGTGCTGATCGTCGAGGACGAATCGAGTCTGGCGACGCTGCTCGCCGAAACCGTCGGGGCGGAAGGCTACGACGTCAGCGTGCTCGCCGAAGGCGGCGGCGTCGTCGACTGGGTACGCCGCAATGCGCCGGCCGTCGTCCTGCTCGATCTGAACCTGCCCGACCAGGACGGTCTGGGCATCTGCCGCGACATCCGTGCCTTCTCCAGCGTGCCGCTGATCATGATCACCGCCCGCGTCGACGAAATGGATCGCCTGCAGGGGCTCGAGATCGGTGCCGACGACTACATCTGCAAGCCCTTCCGACCGCGCGAAGTGCTCGCGCGCGTCCGTGCCCTGCTCCGCCGCGCCGTCGACTGGCGCGAGACGCCGCCGAGCGGCGTACTCAGTCTCGATGAAACGCGCTTCCAGGCGCACTGGAAAGGCATCGCCCTCGACCTCACGCCGGTCGAATTCCGGCTGCTCCAGGCACTGGGCCAGCGCCCCGGCCGCGTACTCTCCCGCGCCCAGCTGCTCGACGCCATCTACGCCGACGACCGCGTCGTCAGCGACCGCACCGTCGACAGTCACATCAAGAACCTGCGCAAGAAAATTGCCGATTCCAGCGGCGGCGACGATCCGCTGTCCTCGGTGTATGGCGTCGGGTACAAACTGGAAACCGGCGAGAGTCGCGGCGCTTGAAGCGCCAGGCCTGAAGGCAGGCGCGGCGCGAACGGTTTCCGTGCGGCTGCACGGCGCGGCCGGTCGCGGGAACACGCTGTTCCGGGCGCTACGGACCGACGATCGCGCCGAGATCGAGCAGCATCACGTCGGTATCGTCGCGCGCGACGATGGGCAGCACGGCGCGCGTCGCGGCGCGATCGAGCGCGAGACCGCCTTCCGGAAGCGCCCATTCGACCTTGCGCAGCAGGCGCGGCGGACTGCCGTCCCAGGGCTGCACAAACAGTTGCGGCTTCATGTCTTCGCCGCTGTACAGGTAATAGAGGCCGGTCGGATCGACGCGCCAGGCGCTCATGTTCCAGAACTGCACGTTGCTGCTGACGCGTTCCTCGACGCCGGTCGCGAGGTCGATCGAATAGAGACCGCCCTCGCCCATGTTGGCGAAGTACAGTTTTCCATTTCCGGCGCCGTCGCTGACACTGTAAGCGGACGAGTCCGACAGGCGCCGGCTCGTGCGCTTGGCGAGATCGCGCTGCCAGATGTGCCACGCACCGTCGCGATCGGAAACGTAGAAGATGCTGTGGCCGTCCCAGGAATAACTGCCATAGCGCACGTTGTCGCCTTCGTCGCTCTCGAGCCTCGTCTGTCCCGAATCGACCTCGACCGAATACAGCCGACTCTGGCCGTTGCCGCGCGCGACGTAGAGCACGCGGCGCCCGTTGGGCGACCAGTTCGGCGCGCTGAGCTCCACGTTGCGGTGGTGCGTGATCTGGTACGACGTGCGCGCGCCGGGCTCGGACAGCCACAGCTGCGAATCGCCGCCGCGGTTGGACACGAACACGAGGCGATCGTCGTTCGGCGCGAAGGCCGGCCAGGATTCGCTGCGCGTCGAGGAAGCGATGCCCTCGCCCGCCGCGTCGGCCGCGGCGTCGAAGCGGAAGCTCTGCAGGTTGACGTCGGCATTGTCCTGCTGGAACACGGCGAGTCCGCGGCCGCGACTCACCGCGGGATAGCTGCCGCCGGGAATGCCGAGATTCGCGAGATCGCCGGATTCGGTATCGAGCAGATAGAGGCTCTGCGTGCCGCCGTGATCGGACGAGAGCAGGATGTGCCGATTGTCCGGCAGCCAGTCGTAGCCGCGGATCCGCGCGCGCAGCCGCGTGAGCTGACGCGCGGCGCCGCCGCCCGCGGCGACGACGAAGATGTCGCTGTACGGCACGGCGCCACGCCGGAAGGCGATGCGCGCGCCGTCGGGCGACGCGCGCGGCTGTATGTCGGGCTGTCCGGCATCGCGCTGATAGTCGAGCGGCGTCACCTGCCCGTCTTCGAGCGCGAGCACATGCAGGCTTTTCGCGGTCTCGGCGCGCGCCTTGCCGTCGCGTTCGGGCAATTGCCGATAGCGCGAGATCAAGAGCGAGCGCCCGTCGCGCGTCCAGTCGAAGTAGTCGATGAAGTGCGGTTCGCAGCTCGCCGCTTCGCGCTCGCGGCCGCCGAGCGCGGCGACCACGACGATGCGGCATTCGTCGCCGCGCATGCGGATGAAAGCGATCTGCGTACCGTCTGGCGACCACACCGGATAGGTTTCCTCGCTCGCCTCGCTGCGGCTGAGCCGGATCGGCGGAGAGCCGGACAGCCCGCGCAGATAGATGTGCGGCCCTTCGTCGCCGGGATAGCGTGCGGTATACGCGACCGAGGTGCCGTCCGGCGAAATGCTGGGGAAGGTTTCGCTGTCGGACTCCGCCGTGACCGGGCGTGTCGGAAAGCCGCTCTGCGCGAACAGCGGATTGCGCAGATCCACACGCGACGGCGGCGGTGCGCGGCCGAATGCGGAGAGCAGCGCACAGAGCAGTACGATCGCGCCGCCGACGATCCAGAGCCCTTGCGGCCGCTTCGGCGGATCGCCGTCGACGAACGCCTGCAGGGCGCCGGCGTCCTGCGTCGCATCGGCGCCGCTCGCGCCGGGCAATTGCTCCAGCCACTCGACGGCGGTCACGAGCCGATAGCCGACCTTGGGAATCGTCTCGATGTGCCGCGGCAATTTCGGATCGTCTTCGATCGCGCGGCGCAGTTCGGTGATCGCGTGCGTGAGCACGTCGTCGGTCGGAAACGCATCGCGCCAGACCGTATCGAGCAGTTCCGTGCGTGTCTGCGGCGCGCCGTTCGCGAGCATGAGCTGACGCAGCACGGCCATCGCCTTGGGCGTCGGACGCAGTTCGCGATCACCGCGCAACAGGCGATTGCTGGCCAGGTCGACGAACCAGTCGCCGAGGCGCGCGAATCGTGTCTGGTCCTGTGGTCGCAGCACGCGAACGTTGGAACTCACCCAGCCCCCCGGAAATCGTTGCCGATCGACGTCTCCGCATTGCCGCAGCGCGGCGACGGCGACGACGCCCGGTCACTGTCGGCATTGGCCGATCGCCGGTCAACTGCCGGCGGTCGTCCGCCGCGCGAACGCGCGACTAGCGTCGATCGGCCGCCGCCTCTCCGCAAGTCCTGCAACATGCGGACTCAGCGGAAGCGATCGGTCGCCTCGACGAGTTCATGCGTGATGCCGGGCTCCATCGCCGAATGGCCCGCGTCCGCCACGATACGCAGATCGGCTTCGGGCCACGCGCGATGCAGATCCCAGGCCGATCGCGCCGGACAGACCACGTCGTAGCGTCCCTGCACGATCACGGCCGGAATCGTGCGCAGGCGATCGGCGTTGCGCAGCAGTTGATCGTCGTGCTCGAAGAAGCCGCCGTGCACGAAGTAGTGACACTCGATGCGCGCGAACGCGAGCGCGAACTGATCCTCGCCGGTCGCCGCGATGTGCGACGGATCCTGGAACAGGAAACTCGTCGCGCCTTCCCATACCGACCACGCTTTCGCCGCAGCCGCGCGGACGGCCGCGTCGCTGCTCGTCAGGCGCCGGTAGTACGCACTCATCAGATCGCCGCGCTCGACTTCGGGAATCGCCGCGAGATAGGACTCCCACACGTCCGGGAAAATCGCATCGCAACCGCGCTGGTAGAACCACTCGAGCTCCCAGCGCCGCAACATGAAGATGCCGCGCAGCACGAGCTCGGTGACGCGCTCCGGATGCGTCTGCGCGTACGCCAGCGCGAGCGTCGAACCCCAGGACCCGCCGAACACCTGCCAGCGATCGACACCGAGGTGTTCGCGCAGGCGTTCGATGTCGGCGACGAGGTGCCAGGTCGTGTTGTCGCGCAGTTCCGCATGCGGCGTCGAGCGACCGCAGCCGCGCTGATCGAACAGCACGATGCGGTAGTGCGCCGGATCGAAGAAGCGGCGCGAATTCGCGTTGCAGCCGGCGCCGGGTCCGCCGTGCAGGAACACGACGGGCTTTCCGTCCGGATTTCCACACTGCTCGTAATACACACTGTGCAGGTCGGACACCTGCAGGCGGCCGCTGTCGAACGGCTCGATCTCGGGATACAGCGTGCGGCGCGGCGTCTTTACGGCACTCATCGGACGAGTCCTGCGGGGCAATCGGGCGAGTTT
>CAMLSI010000202.1 GCA_946482585.1 uncultured Lysobacteraceae bacterium | reverse complement strand
GTCGTCGACGAGTACGGCGGCATCGCCGGCCTGGTGACGATCGAGGACGTGCTCGAACAGATCGTCGGCGACATCGACGACGAGCACGACGACGATGACGACGACAATCCGTCGCGCCAGGTCACCGAAGTCGACGGCCGGTGGCTGGTCAACGCGCTGACGCCGATCGGGGACTTCAACGAGCGCTTCGGCAGCTCGTTCCCCGACGAGGAATTCGACACGATCGGCGGCATGGTCACGGCCGAATTCGGCCATCTGCCCGAAGCCGGCGAGGAAATCTCGCTCGGCGGTTTCGATTTCCACGTGAGCAAGGCGGACGATCGCCGCGTCCATCAGTTCACCGTCCGCGTGCATGCGAGCTGACCTGCCGCAGCGGCTCCGTACGCCGCTGCTCGCCGGACTGCTCGCGCTGCTGCTCGCTTCGCTCGCGCAGGCACTGCCGGCCGCGGAAGCGGAACCCGGCAGCGAACTGCAGGTTTCGCTGCTGACCTTCGGGCCCGGCGAGATCTACTGGGAGCGCTTCGGCCACAACGCGATCGCGATTCGCGATACGCGCAGCGGCGAGGCGCTGAGCTTCAACTACGGCATCTTCGATTTCGAGGAAGAATCGTTCTTCCTCAATTTCCTGCGCGGCTACATGCGCTACACGATCGAGGCGTCGCCGCTGGAACGGGACCTCGCCTACTACCGCGAGGAAGGCCGCGACGTGCTCGAGCAGGAACTCGACCTCACGCCGCCGCAGCGCCTTGCGCTACGCGATTTCCTGCTGTGGAACCTGCGCCCCGAGAACGCGAAGTACCGCTACGAGTACTTCACCTCGAACTGTTCGACCAAGGTGCGCGACGCGCTCGATCGCGTGCTCGGCGGCGCCATCCGGCGCGGCCTCGAGACGCGTTCGCGCGGCTACACCTACCGGCTGCAGGCGGACAACCTGCTCGCGCCGATGGCGGGGCTGATGTTGCCGATGGATCTGGGCCTGGGCCCCTACGCCGATCGCCGCCTGTCGTTCTGGGAGGAGAGTTTCATCCCGGCCGAATTCGCGCGGCATCTGCCGCTGGTGCAGATCGAGGCGCCCGATGGCACGACGAAACCGCTGGTACGTGCGACGCGCGTGCTCGGCAAGGCCGGTCCCGCGCTCGCCGCCGCGGAGCAGACGTTGCTGCGCCGCCACGGCCCGTATCCGATCGGCTACGCGGCGCCGGTCGCGATGGTCAGCGGGCTGCTGAGCGTGCTGCTCCTGTTGCTCGCACGCTCGCTGCAGCCGCGCGCCGCAGTCGCGTTCGCGACGCTGGCGTGCGCATTCGCGCTGAGTGCGGGAGTCGCGGGGCTGCTGCTCGGCGCACTCTGGCTGCTGACCGATCACGTATCGGCCTGGCGCAACGAGAACCTGCTGCTGCTCGATCCGCTGCTGCTCCTGTTGCTGCCGGCGCTCTGGCGCACGCGTCGGCCCGCGGCGCGCAGCGGACGAACCGCACGCGCGCTCGCCTGGCTGGTGCTGCTGCTGGCGCTGTTCGCGCTCGTCGCCAAGGTGCTGCCGTGGTTCGTGCAGAACAACGCGGTCTGGATCGCGCTGCTGCTGCCGCTGCACCTCGTCGTTGCCTGGCGCCTGCTGCGCGGCGAATCCGGACCTCGCCCGTAGGTTGCGCCCGCCGCAACCTGCGGATCCGTGGCGAGTTGTAGCAAACGCCACTAGTATCCGCGTATGCGTGCGCTCCCCGCTTCCGTCGCTCTGTGTCTCTCGCTGGCCGCCGGTGCGGCGACGGCGGCGGAGCGGCTGCAGGTCAGGCTCGCGACGCTCGAATGGCCGCCCTATGTCGGCGCCGCGCTGACCGGACAGGGCTACGCGGCCGAAGTCATCCGCGCGGCCTGCGCGCGCCGCGACGTCGACGTGCAGTTCGATCTGATGTCGTGGGCGCGTGCGCTGATGCTCGGCTTGCGCGGCGACTACGCCGGCGTGATGCCCGAGTACCGCAACACGCAGCGCGAAGCCGAGTTCGTGTTCTCCGCCTCGTTTCCCGGCGGGCCGGTCGGCCTCTACAAGCGTCGCTCGGACACGATCGCGTACGCGGTCGATCCCGCCCAGGATCTCGACGCCGCTCTGCGCAGCGTTTCGCACTACCGCATCGGTATCGTTCGCGATTATGTCAACAACGCGACCTTCGATCGCGCCGACTACCTCAAGCGCGAGGAAGCCGCGAACGACAGCGTGAACCTGCGCAAGCTCGTGCACGGCCGCGTCGATCTCGTCTTCATCGATCGCTGGGTCGCCGAGTATCTGCTGCAGCGCGACCCGCTGCTGCGCGACGCCCAGCTCGACATGCTGCAGCCGCCGATCGAGGAACCCGCGCTGCACATCGCCTGGTCGCGACAGTCCGCCGCGGCGGCGGCGGCGCGGCCGGCCTGCGACGAAGGCCTCGCCGAGCTGCAGCGCGACGGCACGATAGAGCGGCTGCGCCAGCGCCACGGCCTCGTGTCGACGCCGTGATGCCGCGCGATCAGCCCGTCACGACCGAGCGCTGTTTGGCGTAGCCGAGCGCATCGCTCTCGCGCAGTCCGCAGCCGAACAGCATGCCCTGGAGCAGGTCGCAGCCGATGTCTTCGAGAAAGCGTCGCTGCCCCGGCGTTTCCACGCCTTCGGCCGCCACCTGCAGGCCGAGGCTGTGCCCGAGCCCGACGATCGCGCGCACGATGGTCGCATCGCTGAGATCGGTCAGCACGTCGCGCACGAAGCTCATGTCGATCTTGAGCTTGGTCACCGGCAATTGCTTCAGATAACCGAGCGACGCATGACCCGTGCCGAAATCATCGATCGCGATGCCGGTGCCGAGCGCCCGCAGGCGGCGCAGCGATTCGGCCGCGTACTTCAGGTTGTCGACGATCGCCGTCTCGGTGATTTCGAGTTCGAGCGCCGAGCCGGGCAGGCCATGCGCGTCGAGCGCCGCGGCGACGCGCTCGTGCAGGTTGCCTTCGCGCAATTGCGCGCCGGAAACGTTGACCGAGATCGGCACCGCGTAGCCGGCGCTGCGCCAGACCACGGCGCGTGCGCAGGCCTGCCGCACGACCCAGTCGCCGAGCGCCTGTATCGTGCCGTTCTCTTCGGCCAGACGGATGAAGCTCGCGGGCCGCAGCAGGCCGAACTGCGGATGATTCCAGCGCAGCAGCGCTTCCATGCCGTGCACACGGCCGTTGCCCGCGGCGACGAGCGGATCGAATACGAGTTCGAGCTCGTCGCCGATCGCGCTGCGGCGCAGGTCCTGGCTCAGGCGACGACGCGTCGCCGATTCGTCGTCGCGCGCCGCATCGAAGAACGCCGCGCCGCTGACACCGTCGCCCTTGGCGTGCGCGAGCGCGGATTCGGCGTTCTGCAACAGGTTCTCGGCACTGTCCGCGTCGTCCGGGTAGAGCGCGCTGCCGGCGCGCACCTCGAGCTGGAACTGGCCGGCCGGCAACTCGATCGCACGCGCGAGCGCCGCCCTGATCTCGGCGAGCAGGCGCTCGACCGCCGTGCGCGATGCCGCGTCGTAGAGCAGCAGCGCGAACTTGTCCTCGACGACGCGCGCGACGAACACGCCGTCGATCGCGTCGAGACGGCGCGCGAACTCGCGCAGCAGATCGTCGCCGACGGCACGGCCGTAGGTGTCGTTGATCGCGCGCAGGTTGCACAGGTCGACGACGAGCAGCGCGAGCGGCGAGCCGCGCGACGCCGCGGTCGCGACGGCATGACCGAGCCGCGCCAGCAGCAGATGGCGGTTCGGCAATCCGGTCAGGTCGTCGAACTGCTGCAGATAGTTCGCGCGCGCTTCGGCCTCGGCGCGGCGTGCGAGATTTTCCCGGATGCCGTCGAGCAGCGTATTGACGGCGCGCGCGAGCTGGCCGAGTTCGTCGTGCTCGTGATCCTCGGGCACCTTGACCGAGGCAGTATCGAGCGACATCGCGTCGCTGTCGGCGAGCTCGCCCGCGAGATGTTCCAGCGGGCGCGTGAGCACGCGATTGACGACGGCCAGCAATACGAGGCCGAGCAGCGCCGCCCAGGCAATGCCGACGCCGAACACGATCGCGGTGCGGGCGAGGAAATCGCGGCCGCGCACGAAGGTATCGACGCTGACGCGGAGTTCGCCGAGCGTGGCGCCGCTGCTCGGGTCGGTCAGCAGCTCCTGATAGTCGCGCTGCGCGCCGAACAGCCGGTCGCTGAGGCCGCGCCACGGACTGCTCGCGAGTTCGCCTTCGCGCCGCGCGAGCACGGTGGCGGGCAGCATGCGGATTTCGGCGCGGAACACACCGGGATAGGCAGCGAGACCTTCGAGCACCTGACCGGCGAGCTCGCTGTCGATCTCGTAGACCGATTCCGTGGCGGCGCGCTTGAGCGTGGTCAATGCCTGACGACCGGCGCGATCGAGTTCGTTGCTGTTGCCGTGCGCGTCGGCCAGTACCTGCAGCAGCGAGAGCGCGCCGCCGATCAACAAGGTGCTCAGCAGCACGATGCGCGTCAGGCGAGTACTCAGACGATCTCGGCGCGGCGGGCGTTCGACTTCCACGCGGGCAACCTGCTGGGCGGGCGAAGGCCAGTGTAGCCGACTCGCGACACGGGAGGCGGACGGCCACGGCCTTCGGCGCGCGTGCGACGCCGCGCCGACCCGCGCGATTCTGCAATGCCGGTGCCGCCGGCAGGTGCGCTAGGCTTGAGCCTTCTCCGACGCCGCCGTGCCGATGCGCGAACCGCCTCCGTCCCGAATCAACCTTCCCGTCTTCGTCTTCGTCGTTGCGCTGCATGCGGCCGTGTTCGTCTATGCGGTACGCGCGCCGGCTCCGCCGGCCGAGGCGTCGCCTCGCCGCAGCGCCGCCGCACCGACCGATCCCGCGACACCGCAGACGCGCCCGCCGGCACCGGCACCGGCACCGGCGCGCGACGACGCCATTTCCGCCGACGACGCACGCGCGATCGATGATCCGCGTCGCGAATTCACGCCGCAGCAATGGCGCGACAACCAGACGGCCGCGGCGCGGACCGGGGACCGCCGCCGTTTCGGCGCGCTCGATTCCCCGGCCGTGCCGTCGGCTCTGCCGAGCGCGATCGAACGCGGATTGCGCCGCGGCGATGCGGGCGCGGCGACCGCGGCGGCGGAACTGCACGACGATTGCGACGATCTCGGCGACGCGGCACCGTTCGCGACGACACTCGATGCGGCGCTGCTGACCGGGCTCGATGCCGGCGCGCAGGCCCTCGTGCGGGCGGATTTCGAGGCGCGCGTACAGCGCCTCGCACGACGGCAGCAGCGCTGCGCCGCCTGGCGCGCCGCGCGCGACAGTCTGGCCCGCGCGCGGCACGACTATGCCGCACGCAGCGACGCCGACGCATTCGAGAAACTGCGCACGGCGCTGCAGCTCGATCCGCCGACACCGAGCCTGCTCGAGCGCGTGCGCGCCGAGCTGCGTTCGCTCTGGGAAAGCCAGTCGCAGAGCCGCGTCGGCCGCGCGCTCGTGCTGCAGATGCTCGCTCACGAGAACGAAGCGCAGGACCGCGTCGGACTGCGCCTGCTGCTCGAGCTCGCGGAACGCGACGACACGCAGGTGGAGTTCGCCGCCAGCGTGCTGAGCCGGGGCTACGGTCATCTGCCGCCGCAACCGGATCTCGCGCCGCAGTGGCAGCGTCGCGCCGCGGATCTCGGCGCCGACACGGCCATCGACGCACAACTGGCCGATGCGTCGGCACCGGCGGCGCAGGCCTGGGCCTGGCGCGCCTGGCGCATCTGGCTCAACGCGCACGGCTGCTATGTGGATACGCCACGCGCCGAGGACGCGCTGCTCGCGGCCGACCTGCGCGCGCTGCAGCAGCTCGACGCGCGCCTGTCGCCGGATAGCCGCGCGGAGGCGGGACGGCTCTACCTCGAGCGCACGCAGACCTTCGGCGACCGCGCGCGCGCCGTGCGCCATTGCGACGCGGAGGCACCGGACCTTCGCTGAGTTCAGGCCGCGTCCGGCGGCGGCGGCATTTGCGCGCAGCGCGTGACGAGAAATTCGCGCAGCGCGTGGACCGCGGGACTCAGCAGTCGACGATCGGCGCAGATCAGGTTCAGCGGCGCCGATTCGCCGCGCCATTCGCGCAACAGCACTTCGAGCCGTCCCGCCTGCACGTCGCCGCAGACGTCGAGCCACGATTTGTAGGCGATGCCGCGGCCCGCGACGGCCCAGCGCCGCACCGCGTCGCCGTCGTCGCTGACCCTGTCGCCGTCGACGACCACGACGCTGTCGCCCGCGGCACCGTGAAAACGCCAGCGCGCGTGCAGATCGTCGCTCAACAGAAAACGCAGGCAGTCGTGTCCGCGCAGCTCCTGCGGATGCTGCGGACGCCCGCGCTTCGCGAGGTAGCCGGGCGAGGCGCACGCGACGCGACGGTTCTGCGGCACGAGCGGCAGCGCAACGAGCGCCGAATCCGCCGGCGCGCCGTAGCGCAGCGCGAGATCGACCGGTTCGCGATAGACGTCGGCGAGGCGATCCGACAATTGCACGCGCAGCCGCAGCGCCGGGTGAGCCGCGAGGAAGTCGTCGAGCCAGGGCAGCACGAGATTGCGGCCGAGATCCGACGGCATGGACAGCTGCAGATTGCCGCGCAATGCCGCGCCGCCGCCGCGCAGCGCCTGTTCGCCTTCGCCGAGCGCCTGCAGCGCCACGCGGCAATGCTGCAGGAACCGCTCGCCGTCGGGTGTGAGGCGCAGGCTGCGCGTCGAGCGCACGAACAGTCGCGTCTGCAGCTCCGCTTCCAGGCGCTTGATCGCCGCGCTCGCCGCGGCCGGACTCAGATCGAGGCTGCGCGCCGCCGCCGAAAAACTGCCGCCGTCTGCGGCCCGCACGAAAAACTCGAGTTCGATCAACGCCTTCATCGCGTGTCCCGCTATGCGGTTTCAAGCATTCGTTGAAACTGATTCGGTTTTTGCCGCGTTTATGCGCGCGCGTCAATCAATCAAGATGCCCCACCTCTTCGCGGCAGTGCGTCCATGTCCGTTTCGCCGACCTCGCCCTCTCCTCCCGCAGCGCGCTGGCGCTTCGATCACGTGAACCTGCAAGCGGGCAGCAGCCCCGCACTGTCGCGCCTGTTCGGCGAGGTCATGGGCCTGCGCCCGGGCTATCGGCCGCCATTCCCGTTTCCGGGGCAATGGCTGTATCGCGATACGGAAGCCTGGCTCCATGTCGTTTCCGCACCGGCGCAAGGCGAGGCAGTTCGCCTCGCGCACATCGCATTCCGCACCGACGAGCCGGCAGCCGACCTCATTGCGCGCGTGCGCGCCGCGGCGCTCGATCACGACGTCGCCACCCTGCCCGACGGCGGCGTGCAGGTGTTCGTGCGGCTGCCCGGCGGAGTCGTCATCGAACTCGACGCGGACGCATGATCTGTACTTTTATACGTTTTCCTATCGCCCACCGGAAGAACCCATGAAAGCCATCGCCTATTACGCCAACCTGCCCGTCGATCACGCCGAAGCCCTCGTCGACATCGAGCTTCCGGAACCGACGCCGGGACCGCGCGACCTGCTCGTGGACGTGCACGCGATCTCGGTCAACCCCGTCGACACCAAGCTGCGGCGCCACGCGGCACCGATCGACGGCGCGCCGCGCGTGCTCGGCTTCGACGCGGCCGGCGTGGTCCGCGCGGTCGGCGCGGGAGTCAGCCTGTTCAAACCCGGCGATCGCGTCTGGTATGCAGGTTCGATCGCGCGCCCGGGATCGAATGCGGAGCGGCAGCTCGTCGACGAGCGCATCGTCGGCCGCATGCCGTCGAGGCTGGACTTCGCCCAGGCTGCGGCGCTGCCGCTGACCGCGATCACGGCCTGGGAACTGCTGTTCGATCGCCTGCAGGTGCGCCGCGACAGCACGGGCGAAAGCCTGCTCGTGATCGGCGCCGCGGGCGGCGTCGGTTCGATCCTCGTGCAGCTCGCGCGGCGCCTGACCGGCCTGCGCGTGATCGGCACGGCGTCGCGCGCGGAAACGCGCGAATGGGTCGAGGCGCTCGGTGCGCACGACGTCGTCGATCATTCGCAGCCGCTGGCCGGGGAACTGCGCCGGATCGGCGTGTCCCAGGTCGACTACGTCGCGAGCCTGACCCATACCGACCACCACTACGACGCGATCGTCGAAGCGCTGAAGCCGCAGGGCCGCCTCGGCCTCATCGACGATCCGGCCGCGCCGCTGGACGTGCTGAAGCTCAAGCGCAAGGCGCTGTCGCTGCACTGGGAGATGATGTTCACGCGTCCGCTGTTCGAGACGCCGGACCTGATCGAGCAGCACCGATTGCTCGGCGCCGTCGCCGATCTCATCGATGCGGGCACGCTCGCGACCACGCTCGGCGAGCATTTCGGCGCGATAACCGCGGCCAACCTGCGGCGCGCGCACGCGCTGATCGAGAGCGGCAAGGCGCGCGGGAAGATCGTGCTCGAAGGTTTCGGCGCCTGAACGCGGCGCCAGGGCCGCGAGTCCGGTAAAGGCCGGCGGCCGGACGGTATGCGGCATCGCGGGGTTGCGGCATCATTGCCGCGCCCCTGCTGTCGAGCCGCCCATGAATCTTGCGCCGAGCCCTTCGCTGTCCCTGCCGGTCGATCCGCATGCGATGGTCGTGAACTGCGTGGCGTACTCGACCGAGACCGGCCAGCGCCTGCGCGACATCACGATCGCCGAGATCAGCGAAGTGCTGAAGGACAGCAGCAACTTCGTCTGGGTCGGTCTGCACGAACCCGACGAAAGCCTGCTCGAGCGGCTGCAGGAAGAATTCGACCTGCACGAACTCGCGATCGAGGACGCACATGCGGCGCATCAGCGCCCCAAGATCGAGGTCTACGGCGACTCGCTGTTCATCGTCGTGCATACGGCGCAGGCCGTCGCCGGCAAGATCGAGTTCGGCGAGACCCACATCTTCCTCGGCCGCAACTACCTCGTCACCGTGCGTCACGGCGCGTCGCTGTCCTACCAGCCGGCGCGGCGCAGTTGCGAACAGACCCCCGAACTGCTCG
>CAMLSI010000201.1 GCA_946482585.1 uncultured Lysobacteraceae bacterium | reverse complement strand
GCGCGAAGATGTCGAAGTCGCGCGGCACCTTCATCCAGGCGCGCACCTACCTCGATGCCGGGCTCGATCCGGAATACCTGCGCTACTACTTCGCGGCCAAGACCGGCGCCGGCGTCGACGATCTCGATCTGAACCTCGAGGACTTCATCGCGCGCGTGAACGCCGATCTCGTCGGCAAGTTCGTCAACATCGCGAGCCGCTGCGCGGGCTTCGTCAACAAGCGCTTCGCCGGCGTGCTCTCGAGCGAGCTGGCCGACGAGGCGATGTACGCGCACTTCGTCACGACCGCGCACGAAGTGCAGCAGTCCTACGACGCGGGCGAGTTCAGCCGCGCGATCCGCCAGACCATGGCACTCGCCGACGAAGCGAACCGCTACATCGACGACCGCAAGCCCTGGGTCATCGCCAAGCAGGAAGGTGCCGACGCGGAACTGCTCGCGGTCTGCACGCAGGGCCTGAACCTGTTCCGCGTGCTCGCGGCCTGCCTCAAGCCCGTGCTGCCGTCGACCGTCGCACGCGCCGAACAATTCCTTGCCTCCCCCCTCGAGCGCTGGCACGACATCACACGCCCGCTGCTCAATCACTGCCTGCGCGAATTCCAGCCGCTGCTGACGCGCGTCGACCCCAAACAGATCGAGACCATGACCGAAGCCAGCAAGGAAGACCTGCAACCGAACGCGACCGAAACCGCGGCCGCCGCGCCGAAAGCCGCGAGTGCGCCGAAACCCGCAGCGCCTGCCGCCGCTGCACCGGCCGCCAGCGAAGGCGCCGCGCCGGTCATCGGCATCGACGATTTCGGCAAGCTCGACCTGCGCATCGGCCTTGTCACCGCCTGCGAATTCGTCGACGGTTCCGACAAGCTGCTGCGCTTCGAACTCGACGCGGGCGATCTCGGCAAGCGCCAGATCTTCTCGGGCATCCGCGCCGCCTATGCGGAGCCGGACAAGCTCGTCGGCCGCAAGGTCGTGTTCATCGCGAACCTCGCGCCGCGCAAGATGCGCTTCGGCGTATCGGAAGGCATGATCCTGTCGGCCGGCAGCGGCGGCGACGACCTGCACCTGCTCGCGGTCGACGCGGGCGCGACCGCAGGCATGCCGGTCAAGTAAACGGAGCGAACGCGTGAACGGCGACGGATTCGTTGCGGCCCTCGTCGCCGTCGCGCTCGCGAATCGCCTGCTGCTCGCGCCGCCGCCGGCCGTGTTGCCGGCGTTGCGCGCGACCGCGCTGCATGGCGTCGTCAGCGCCCTCGTCGCGACGCTGGCGATCGTCGCGACGGCCGCCGTGAACGCCTCGCTCGAACCACTCGCGCCGCTCTATCCGCACGAATTTCTCGCGATACCGATCAGTGCGCTGCTCACCGTGCTCGCGGCCGTACTGCTGCCGCGCTGGCGTGCGGCACTTCGCGATACTGACTGGCGACTCGTCGGCGCGAACGCAGTCGCGCTCGTCGTGATCGGGGGCGCGCGTGCCGCGCCCGACGCAACGGCACTCGTGCTGCGCGCCTTCGCGACCGCGGCACTGTTTGCGATCGCGCTCGTCGTGCTCTGCGGACTCGAACGGCGCCTGCAGCCGGCGGCGCTGCCGCGCGCGTTCCGCGGCGTGCCGATCGCGCTGCTCAACGCGGGCCTGCTCGCCCTCGCGGGTCACGGACTGGCCGGACTGCTGCCCGCATGATCGCGCTGGCGCTGACCGTGCTCGCCGTCGCCGCCGTGTTCGCGGTCGCGCTGCAGCGGCTCGCTCCGGTCGAGACGCCGGAAGTCGCGCCGCTCGTCGATCGTATCGACGCGCTGTTGCCGCAGACGCAATGCGGTCAATGCAACTACAGCGGCTGCCGCCCCTATGCAGAGGCTATCGCGAGCGGCGAGGCCGACATCAATCAATGCCCGCCCGGCGGCGCCGCCGGCATTCGCGCACTGGCCGCGCTGCTGGACCGCGACCCCAAGCCCCTGAATCCCGAGCATGGCGTCGAGGCACCGCGCACGGTCGCGCTGATCGACGAAGCCGTCTGCATCGGCTGCACCAAGTGCATCCAGGTCTGCCCGGTCGATGCGATCCTCGGCGCGCCGCAGGTCATGCATTCGATACTTTCCGACGAATGTACCGGCTGCGGACTTTGCCTCATTCCGTGTCCCGTCGACTGCATCGCGCTCGTCGCGCCCGCGCGCTAGCGGCGCGGATTCGCGCGCACCCACGCGATGCGCGTGTGCAGGTGCTTACGCATCCCTTCCATGAAATTCGTCGGCTTTTGCGTGTTGTCCCATAACTCCGCGCATAGCGCCTCGAGCCGCGGACTGTCGGCGAGATAGGCCGCGATGATGTGGTGCGCGCCGCTCTCGTAGCGCTCGTGGAACAGCGAGCCGGCGACCGGATCCGGATTGACGAGGCGATCGAAGGCCTGCGCATCGTCGAAGGCCGCGAGCAGCGGCGCGAGCCGCGTCTCGATCTGCTGCGCGAGATGCTGCGCGCGAGGCGCGAGGTCGTCGTGGCGACGCACGAAATACGGAATCCCTTCGACAGAAAAGGCGCGCTGCGTGTCGCCATCCTCTCCAACGGAGACGCTGAGCTGATGCCAGCTGTTGCCGGTCGAGCGCAGATAGGCCGTGGACACATAGCCCGGACCGCGACCGTCACGCCCGGGCGCGCGCACGAAGCCGAGCCGCGCGAGCACGTCGGCGAGGTCGGCGCGGACGCGTTCCGACACGCTTTCCTTGCCCGGCAACCGCGGCGCGGCCGCCGCCTTCGCCGCCGCCTCGGCGCGGCGCTGGGCCTCCCACACCTGCTCGATACTGAGCACCGAGATGGCATGGCAGGGGATGGGTTTCGACGCGCAATGGCAGACTGCCACATTGATTCGATCAGCGCCGGCCGCCTGGCCTGATCGACGCCATCGCCCGATACTCATGGCTCGCCTGGTACTGGATCCGGAATTCCGAAACCGCCGCGGCACTGCTGCACAACACCGTTGCTTCCGCAGCGATTCGCGCTGCGGCCACTCGGTGCTGCGCACTGGACCCGCGGCGGCTCAACGCAGCCTGAGAGTGCAACCGATATGTCACGTCCTTCGTTCACCGCCGCCGAGCAACTTCTGGTTGCCCGCATTCTCGAACCCTCCGAGTCTTCGCTGATCTTCGAGGCAACCTATCTCCTGCCGGCGGCCGCGCTCGTCATCATCGGCTTCGCATACGGCGCGACCGCAGCCTTCGCGTGCGCGTTCGCGATCATTGCGACATTCCGTGCCTGGCAGGTATCCAGCGACCGTCGCGGCATACGCGTGCTTCGCGAGGTCATTCGCAAGTACGAACAGGCCTGCGATGCCTCGTCGCAGTCCGGGCAGGCGCCCTGACTGCCGGTCCGGCCGCGAGCCGCGCTTCGAATGCGCGGATGCCCGGCGAACGCAAGCGAGGCCGGAGAAGCCGAAGCGAACGCGGTTCGGGCCGCTCACGAAGCAAGGAAGCGAAAGAACGCGCGGACGGGGGAACACGGCGCGCGAGGCGCGTGCAAAAACCAACAAATATATATACAACAGTCACATGTCTCTGCCGGCACGGTCCGCGCCTTCTCGAGGCCAGCTCACGTGCGGTGAAGCGCACAGCGTGCCGGAGAAACGGACCGGCCCCGGCCCGCCGCCCCTTTCGTCCGCTCCGGAAGTCAACCCGCCCCCGACGCCGGATCCGACACCGGCGGCACCAGCAAATCCTCCAGGAAGAAGGCCGACAACTCCGAGCGTCCGCTGAGGCCGGCCTTGGCATAGATCGCCGCCGATTGCGCACGCACGGTCTTTTCGCCCGTGCCGCGCACATCGGCAATGTCTTTCAGGCTCAGCCCCTTCAACAGCAGGAAGGCGATCTCCTTTTCGGCGGCCGACAGTTTCCAGTGATCGAGTTGCCGGTCGATGGAGCGCGCCAGCCCTTCCACCTGCTTGCGTGCCTGCGCCTGCCAGGCTTCCGCCTGAACACGGTAGGCCGACAGATCCCTCGCCTGCCGGGCGAGCCGCCGCCGCAGGCGCACGGTGCCGTGCAGCAGATAAAGCGCGCCGGCTGCCGCGGCGATGCCGGCGATGATCTCGAACACGACGTGCCAGAGCGATGCGCCCTGGTGCAGGTCGGTGGCGACGTCGATCGTCACCAATACGGCGATCAGCAAGAGGACAGTGACCACGACGCCGCGCTCGCGCGCACTTACTGCCTGGGCCGGCGGGCCCGTGGAATCCGTGTCGTCAATGCCGCTCGCGTTCATCGTCGTCCTCGTGTCCGCGCGCTGCCTCGCCCGCCTCGACGCCGCCTCCGCGCTCGTGTCCACCTTCGCGCAACACCCATCGGGTGCCGAACAGATCGAGCGTGCCGCTGGCCGAATCGTACCGGCGCAGCAGTTGCCCGCCCGTGCCGGCGAGCACGGCCAGCATGAGCACGGCGACGACGCCCCGGGCCGGAACCCCTTGCGTGCCCGCCGGCAGATCGCGCTTGCGGCCGTTCAGCATGCTCATCGGCAACGCGTCGCGATGCCGCAGGACGTGCACGGCGAGCCCCGCCAGATGCAGCAGTACCACCGCCAGGAAGAGATTGGCCATCAGCTCATGCGCCTCCTCCACCCATTCAGGCGCCACGCCGGTGGCCATGGCCACGCCGCTGGCGCCGAGCCCGAGCGTCAGCAGCATCATCGACAGTGCGGCCCAGCTCGATGCGGGATTGTGGCCCGCCCAGCGGCGGCTGCCGCCGGAGAACACGCCTTTCAGGTAGCCCGCCAGCTGGCGCGGAGAAAGCACCCAGTCCGACAGCCGCGCATGGCGCGTGCCGACCAGGCCCCAGATCAACCGGACCAGCACCGCCACGCCCAGCGTCATTCCCGCCAGCATGTGCCAGGCGAAACGGGACGATTCGTCGTCCACCAGGTTCGCTATGGCATAGGCGGCAACGAACAGTGCGGCGAAACACGCATGAAACACCCGGGTGGGCAGGTCGTAGATACGAACGGTACTCATGAGGCCATCTCCGCGAGCGAGGGGCCTCCAGACTGCAGCGCCGCCACGTTTCAGGCATCGGGCGGATGCCGCATCCGGTGTTTCAGCCGGTGTATTTGGCTAGCCGGCCAACAACCGAACCGCCAGCCACGCCGGTAGACCGGCGTAGAAGGCCACGCGACTCAGCGCGGCCAGCGTGCGGCGCACCGCGCGGGCGCGTGCCGGCCAGTGCAGCACCGCCAAGTGCCCGGTCTCGACCACGATGCGCAGTGCGGCGGCGAACAGCATCAGGCCGATGGACCAGGCGGCCCACCAGACCAGCAGTCCGGTGAGCCAGGCCGCGAGTCCGTAGGTGTAGTACTCGCCGAAGGTGCCGCCGAAAGCGATGCGCTGGTGCAGACGGAAGGCGGGCAACGCCGGCAGCAACGGGAACAGCACGAACTTGACCAGCGGATGATCGAGCCGCGGCCACATCGCGAGCGCACGCGCCGTGGCGTAGTCGGCCAGGCGTGTCGAGGCCGCGCCCGCCGGGCGCACGGGAGATCCGGCCTCGGTCAACGCACGCAGCAGCGCATGAATGTCGGCGACGGCGATGCCGTGCGCGAAACGCGCGCCGGAAGCGAGCACCAGATCCATACCCGTGCCGGGCAACGGCACGCGCCACGCCTGCGCCGTGACGATCCGGTCCACGGGCACCTCGATGCGCTGGTGACCTTGCTGCAGCACCAGCAGGCCCGCGTCGACGCGCGCGCGCGCAGCGAACGCGCGCTGGATCGCCCACGCCGCCACCGCCGGCGCGAGCGTCGCCCCCAGGAAGATCTGCAGTTGTACCAGCGAGTTCACCTGCAGACCGTCGCGCAGCAGCATGCGCACGGCCAGCCACAGCAGGCCGGCGCCGGCGCAGGCGCGCAGCAGCGCGGTCGCGGCACGCCAGCCCGGCGTGAGCAGCACGACATCGAAAGCCGCCGGAGCCGTCGACGCCGCCGCGCCGGCGTTCGCACGCGGATCGGTCTTTGCCCGGCGTGCGCGCCACACGCGCACGACCGGCACGATGGCGAGCGACAGCAGGAACGCACCTGCTGCGCCGCCCACCCAGTCGCCCCAGCGCACCATCACGGTCGGCGGCGGATCGCGCAACGGCACCTCGCCTGCCAATACCGCGCGATCACCCATCGCCGTGCTCGCGAGCACTTCACCCGTCGGATCGACGAAGGCGCTGAGGCCGTTCGTGGTGACGCGCAGCTGCGGCAGGCGCGTCTCGATGCTGCGGAACGCCGCCACCGCCAGATGCAGGCGCACACCGATCGGATGACCGGTGAACCAGGCATCGTTGGAAAGCCCCACGATCGCCTGCGCGCCGAGACGCGCGCCGTCGATGGCGAGACCCGGCCGCACGTCGTCGAGGCAGATCAGCGGCACCACGCTGAGCTCGCGCCCGTCGGCGGCGCGCAGCGGCAGGACGCGCGCACCCGAACCGGGTTGCCACGTGCCGGCCCACGGCAGCCAGCGCCGCAGCAGCGGACCGTCGAGCCATGCCGGCACGTATTCGGTCAGCGGAAACGGATAGGTCTTGCGATAGGTACCGATCGCGCCGGCACCGGGCGCCAGGAATGTCGCCGCGTTGTACTCGCCTGCGACATCGCGATCGTAGGTACCGAAGACCAGCGCCACGTTCGCGGCCGCGGCGAAATCGAGGATCTCGCGATCCAGCGCCGCGCCGTCTTCGCTGCGCGGATGGCCGAACGTCGTCGGATACACCGTCTCCGACCACAGCACGGCATCCGCGCGGTGGTGTTCGATGGCCGCGCGCGACAGCGCGACGTGGGTGTCCAGAATCTCGCGCACGACCGCATACGTGCCGCGCTCGCGCCGCCGGCGTTCGTAGTCGACGAGGTTCGCCTGCACCATCGCGACGCGCATCGCCGCGGCCGGGGCGCTCAGTGCCGATTCGACCGTGGAAAGGCGCAGTACGCCGTAGCCCGCCATCATCGCCGGCAGCGCGACCGCGAGCGCGAGCGGCCGCAGCACGTGACGAATGCCGTCGCGTGGTCGCGCCACGGCCTGCGTCAGCGCTTCGTTGCCGAGGATCAGCAGGAAACTGATACCGGCGGCGCCGCCGAGGTCGGCGATCTGTCGCAACCACACCGAGGACTGAATACCGTGGCCCAGCGTGTCGCCCAGCAGCTTCGGCCACAGCCATTCGCAGGCGACCCAGGCCGACGCACCGGCGAGCGCACGCACGACGCTCCCATGATGCCGTCCGGCGAGATGGCGCACCCCGGCGAAGACGATCACCTGCGGCTGCAGCAACGGCGCGAACACGCACAGCGCGAGCACCGCGGGAACCGTTCCGACACCGGTGTAGGCATCCAGCGCCGCGCCGAACCAGAAGAACACGGCCGCAACGAACGCGACGCTCATCACCCAGCCGCTCAGCAGCGCGCCCGCGAAGGTGCGCGCGGCGTTCAAGGCGAGCAGCCACGGCACCAGCACCACGAAGCCCAGTACCCACGCGTAGCCGCCGCGTGCATAGAGACCCAGCAACGCGGCGCTCGCGACGATGCCGGCGAACACGCGCCACGTCGCGCGCGGCGGCGCAACGAACGCACGCATCAGGGCATGCCCATCAGTGCACACACATCAAGGACGGCCCCTCAAGGCGCGCACATCACGGCGTCGGCGGGATCGTGATTTCCCGGATCGGAAGCCCGGGCGGCGCCATCTCCGGCGGCACGACGCGATCTTCCGGAATCGCGATCGCGCGGCCCGATGCATCCACGAAGGTGCCGTCGGGCGAGAACATCAGGATAGCTTCGAGCGGTTCGCCCTCGTCGGTCACCTGGTGATGGCGCACGTAGCCGGCCGGCAGCTCGAAATCGTCGGGCACCGCGAGGCCGCGCAGCGGCGGACTCGTGCCGGGCGGATTGAAGGCGCCGATACCGGTGCGATCGCCCATGTCGTGCAGAGCCTGGATTACTTCGGTCATGGTCGGCACGGGACCCGTGGGCGACACGTAGGTCGCGATGTCGTCGGGGTCGCCGCTCGGCAAGTCGTCGGGATTTCGCGCGATAGCCATGGCGTGCACTGCTGCCGCGTTGCGTTGTGGAACACGCGCCGCCGTCGCCGCGACGCGCGCGGGCGCCGCACCGTTCGATTCGGTCGCGACCGACACGATCGGCGCTGTGTCCGCGCGGCCGCCCCGTTCGGTCACCGTGCGCGACGATCGCGGCGAGAGCACCAGCGTCGCGATGCCCGCCACGATCACCGCCGCGGCGAACACTTTCGCCAACATCGCCGCCGACAGCATCGAGCGACGTTCCCGGATCACGCGCACACCATCGCCGTCCTCGACGGACGGCGTGGTGCGGCCATGACCGGAGCCGTTCATCGACAACGCGCTCGCCGAGCGATCACGGCGTGGGCGAGTTGTAGGTCGACAGCGACCAGCCCATGCGCTCGTGCCCGAAATTGTTCCAGATCGGACTCTTGCCGCCGGTGAAGCTCGTATAGCGCGGCGCGCCGCTGCCGGTCGATCCGCCCCAGAGACCCGCACTCACCGTGCCGCCGGTGTAGGTCGGATGCACGTCGTCGGACTGGATGTAGTCGAAGCTGCTCGACGCGCTCACGAAATGCGTGTTCGCGTCGCGCAAGGTGGAACGCAGCGTGGTGGAGATGCGCGTCACATAGCTCGCCTCGCTCTCGCCGGCCACGTAACGCAGCGCGTCGGAATCGATCTGACCGTCGCCGTTGCTGTCGTAGTCCGCGCCCATGTATTGCGCAAAGCTGTCGGCGCACTTGAAGCCCTTGAGGCGCGCGTGCTCGCACATCCAGTAGTTCATCGTCGCCATCGCCGGCAGGAAACGATCGCGCAGATTCACCGTCGCGCCGGTGACCGCGTCGCGGCAGGAACTCTGCACGTTGTCGGCGTTGTAGCCCGGGTAGTAGAGGTTCGCGATGAGCTTGAGCTTGGTATTGGCGTGGGCATTCGCGTTGATGTAGTCCATCGCCTGCGCGACATAGCTCTTGCAGGTGGCCACCGCGTTGTTCAGCACGCTGTAGTCGCAGGTGCCGGTCTGCGATTTGAAGCTGGACCGCGCCTGCAGGCCGTCGTTGCCGCACATCTCGAAGGTCA
>CAMLSI010000200.1 GCA_946482585.1 uncultured Lysobacteraceae bacterium | reverse complement strand
CCGTCGACGACGAAGCGGTTGTGCACGACTTCGTGCCGCACGTAGATCGGCGCGCCGAAAACTTCGAGGGCGCGGTCGACGATCTCGATGGCGCGGTCGACGCCGGCGCAGAAGCCGCGGGGGTTGGCAAGCAATACTTCCATGACGATGTCGGAGCGCGCGTTCGGAACGCGGATTATCGCCCCTGCCCCTCCGCTTTCCCACTACGCAGGCTCATCAGGGCCAGCAGTACGGCTCCGACCGAGATCGCCGAGTCGGCAACATTGAACGTCGGAAACGCCCAGTCGCCGTGGTAGACCTGGATGAAATCGACGACGTGACCGTAGCGCAGCCGGTCGATCAGGTTGCCGATCGCGCCACCGATCACGAGCGCGAGCGGCAGCGCAGTGAACCAGTCGCGCCGCGGCGTGCGCGCGAGCCATACCGTCAACACGACGCTGATTCCGACCGCGAGCACGCCGAAACCCCAGCGCTGCCAGCCGCCGGCGTCGGCGAGGAAACTGAACGCCGCGCCGGTATTGAACGCGAGCGTCCAGTTGAGGAATCCCGCAATGACCGGAATCGGCACGCCTTCCTGCAGGTGCGCGAGCACGATGTGCTTGGTCCACTGATCGATCGCGATGAGCACGATCGACAGCCACAGCCAGACCAGCGCGTTCGCGCGGCGCGGGAAGCTCGAAGCGAGCGCGGCCATCAGAAATAGCGCCGCTGTTCGCCGCCACCGTCGACGTTGTCGACGCAGCGGGCACAGAGCTCCGGATGCGCCGCCTGACTGCCGACGTCGGGGCGGTAGTGCCAGCAACGTACGCACTTGGCGGCGCCACTCGCCTTCGCGACGATCCAGACCTCGTGATCCGTGAGGTCCGCCCTGGCCGCGAGCGTCGTCGGTGCGGCATCGTCGTCGACGAACGATTCGAACCCGAGTTTGGCCGCGACGATGTCATAGGCCGGGCGATCCCGCAGGGCGGCGAGTTGGAGCTGCGAGGTGATGAAACCGAAGCGCAGCTCATCGGCGACCTCGGCGAAACGATCGCGCTCGTCGGCATCGACGTAGAGCGTCACCTCGGCCTCGAGCGAGGCGCCGATCACGCCGAGCACGCGCATGCCCTCGAGCACCTTGGCCGTCGCCGAGCGGATCGCGAGCAGGTCGTTCCACCACTGGCGCTGCTGCGGCGAGCCCTGCGTCGCGGCGAGGCCGTCGTAGAACGTCTCGAAGAACACGGACTCGTCGCGCGCGCCCGGCATCGCCGCCCAGATCTCCTCGGCCGTGAAGCTCAGGATCGGTGCGAGCCAGCGCACGAGCGCTTCCAGGATGCGATACATCGCGCTCTGCGCAGAACGACGGCCGTGGCTTGCCGTCGGCATCGTATAGAGACGATCCTTCGTGATGTCGAGATACAGCGCGCCCATCTCATTGGTGCAGAAATTCTGCACCCGCTGCACGATCTCGGGGAAATCGTAGCGCTCGTACGCGGCGACGATGGCCTGCTGCGCATCGAATGCCTGCTGCACGGCCCACTGGTCGAGCAGCAGCGATTCCTCGAGCGCGACGAGGTGCTGCGCCGGATCGAAACCGTGCAGGTTGCCGAGCAGGAAGCGCGCGGTGTTGCGGATGCGGCGATACGCGTCGGCGACGCGTTTGAGGATCTCGTTCGACATCGACATTTCGTTGCGATAGTCGGTCGACGCGACCCAGAGGCGCAGGATGTCGGCGCCATAGTTCTTCATCACGTCCTGCGGCTCGACGCCGTTGCCGAGCGACTTCGACATCTTGCGACCGTGCTCGTCCACGGTGAAGCCGTGTGTGAGCACTTCGTCGTAGGGCGCATGCCGGTACATCGCGGTCGACGTCAGCAGCGACGAATGGAACCAGCCGCGGTGCTGGTCCGAGCCTTCGAGGTACATGACCTTGTCGTCGGGTCCGTCGGTCGCGAGTTCCGGCCGCTCCGCCAGCACGCCGCGATGCGTCACGCCGGAGTCGAACCAGACGTCGAGCACGTCGGTGACCTTCTCGTACTGCGCCGCCTCGTCGCCGAGCAGTTCGGCGATGTCGAGCGCATACCACGCGTCGATGCCGCCCTGCTCCATGCGCTGCGCGACCTGCTCGAACAGCTCGATGCTGCGCGGATGCGGCAATTGCGTGGCTTTGTCGACGAACAGGGTGATCGGCACGCCCCAGGTGCGCTGGCGCGAGATGCACCAGTCCGGGCGCCCCGCGATCATGCTCGTGATGCGCTCCTCGCCCCAGCCCGGAATCCAGCGCACCTGCTTGATCGACGCAAGCGCGTCGGCGCGCAGCCCCGCCTTCTCCATGCTGATGAACCACTGCGGCGTGGCGCGGAACGCGACCGGCGTCTTGTGCCTCCAGCAATGCGGATAGCTGTGCTGGATCTTCAGCGACGCGAGCAGCCTGCCGCGCTCGGCGACGAGCTCGATGATGGTGTCGCTGGCCTTCCAGATGTACTGCCCCTCGACGAGCGGCGTGCCCGGCAGGTAGACGCCGTTGCCGCCGACCGGATTGAGCACTGACGGGCTGTACTTGTCCACGAGGCCATATTTCTGGCCGACCGCGAAGTCTTCGACGCCGTGGCCCGGCGCGGTATGCACGGCGCCGGTACCGTCTTCGGCCGACACGTGGTCACCGACGAGCAGGCTTACCTGGCGATCAGCGTAGAACGGGTGCTGCAGCAACTGATGCTCGAGCTCGCGACCGACGACGGCGCGGCCGTGCGCAATGGCGACGCCGTTGACGGAGCTGCCGTAGCGCGCGGCGCATCGGTCGGCCAGCGCGGCGGCAACGACGAGCAGCACACGCTTGCCGTCACGCGCCGGGCCTTCGATCAGGCGGTATTCCAGGTCGGGGCCCAGTGTGACCGCGATGCTGGCGGGCAGCGTCCACGGCGTCGTCGTCCAGATCGGCACGGCCACGATCGCATCGCCTGCCTGCGAAGCGCCGAACAGCGCGAGCACGGCCTGTCGGTCGACGACGTCATAGGCGACGTCGACCGCCGGCGAGGTCTTGTCGGCGTATTCGATCTCGGCCTCGGCCAGCGCCGAGCCGCAGTCGAAGCACCAATGCACCGGCTTGAAGCCGCGCGTCACGTGACCGTTCGCATAGATTGTCGCGAGCGCGCGCACCATGTCGGCTTCGAATTTCGCATCCATCGTGCGATACGGATCGTCCCAGTCGCCGAGCACGCCGAGACGCTTGAAGTCGGCGCGCTGCAGGTCGATCTGCTGGCTCGCGTATTCGCGGCACTTCTGCCGGAACGTCACCGCATCGACCTTCTGGCCGACCTTGCCGATCTTTTTCTCCACCGCGATCTCGATCGGCAGGCCGTGGCAGTCCCAGCCCGGCACATAGGGCGAACGGTAGCCGGCCATGAGCTTGGACTTGACCACCGTGTCCTTGAGGATCTTGTTCAGCGCGTGACCGAGGTGGATCACGCCGTTCGCATACGGCGGACCGTCGTGCAGCACGAACGCGCGCGGACGCGACGCCGTCTTGTCCTGGATCTGGTGATAGCGCCGCTTCGTTTCCCATTCGGCCAGCATGGCCGGTTCGCGCTTGGCGAGATCGGCCTTCATGGCGAAGCTGGTTTCGGGCAGGTTGATCGTGTTCTTGTAATCGGTCGTCACGGTTCAGGCTCCGGCGGCCGCCGCAGCGGTAGCGCCCAGGATGCGCCGCGCGGCGGCGGCGTCAGCGTCGATCTGCCGGACCATGCTCGGAAGGTCCGGGAACTTTTCCTCATCACGCAGTTTTGCAACAAATTCCACTTCGATGCGCCGGCCGTAGAGGTCGCCGTCGTAGTCGAACAGGTGCGCTTCGAGCAGCGGCTCCTTGCCCGCCACCGTCGGCCGCACGCCGAGACTGGCCACTCCCGGATGCGCGCGCAGGCCGACGCCGTTCACGCGGACCGCGAAGATGCCCGCGAGCGGCGCCAGACGCCGGCCGAGGCGCAGGTTCGCCGTCGGATAACCGAGCCGCCGGCCGAGCTGCTGCCCGTGCACGACCTTGCCGTCGATCGCGAACGGCCGCCCGAGCAGGCGCGCGGCCGCATCGAAACGGCTGTCGGCGAGCAACGCACGAATCGCCGAGCTCGATACGCGTTCACCGTCCGCCGCGAACGGCGGCAGTTCGCGCGCAGCGAAACCATGCGCGTCGCCGAACCGCTGCAGCAGCGCGATATCGCCGCGGCGTCCATGGCCGAAGCGGAAATCCTTCCCGACCAGCACTTCGCGCGCCGCGAGCCGGCCGACGAGCACCTCGGCGACGAACGCCTCCGCACTCATCGCCGCCAGCTTCGCGTCGAAACGCAGCAACAACAGCCGCGCCACGCCGGCATCGAACAGCTGCACGATCTTGTCGCGCGCCGAGGACAGCCGCGCGAGCGCGCCACGCGCGAAGAACTCACGCGGGATCGGCTCGAAACTGATGGCCGCCGGGTCCAGATTCAACTCGGCCGCACGGCGGCAGACGTGGTCGAGCACGTAGCGATGACCGCGATGCACGCCGTCGAATGCGCCGATACAGACCACACTGCCGCGCGGCGCGAGCACGGGGCCGGCGACGTCACGGGACAGCGTATGCATTGTCGGGAGTATAGCCATTGGCCGCAGGCCGTGGGCCAGGCCGGCCTAGTGCGCGCGCAGTTCGCGCGGGCGGAAGCCCTGCGCGAACAGCGCCACGCCATAGACCAGCGCGCCGCCGCCGACCAGCGCGCCGAGCTGCAGGATACGCTGCCAGGTCGGAATTTCGGTCCAGGCCGCGGCAAAGCGCAGTCCGGCCAGCAGCACCACCGTCATCGCCGCCGAGGCGAGTCCGACGCGCAGCAGATGACGAGCCCAGCCCGGCTCGCTCCGGTAGACCCCGGCCCGCACGAGCGCGCGCCAGAGCTGCGCGAGGTTGAGATAGCCGGCTAGCGCGCTCGCCAGCGCGAGCGCCATGTGCAGCCCCGGCACGCGGGCGAGCGCCGCGATCCAGCCCGCGTCGAGATCCGACGGCTGATGCCAGAGCGCGAACAGCGCCGCGACGAAGATCAGGTTCAGCAGCATGTTCGCGACCATCGCGACGACGCCGGCGCGCACCGGCGTGCGCGTGTCGCCGCGCGCATAGAACGCGGGCGCAACGACCTTGACGAGCACGAACGCCGGCAAGCCGAAGCTCAGCGCCGACAGGCTCAGGCTCGCCATCGCGACATCGTGCGGCGTGAACTTGCCGTGGAAGAACAAGGTCGCCACCAGCGGCTCGGCCAACACGACGAGACCGAGCATGGCCGGCATCGCGATCAGCAGCGCCGTGCGCAACCCCCAGTCGAGCGCACGCGAAAACCCGGCCGCATCGGTTCCGACGTGATGGCGCGACAGGCTCGGCAGGATCACGGTGCCGAGCGCGACGCCGAACAGGCCGAGCGGAAACTCGAGCAGGCGGTCGCTCTGGCCGAGCCAGGTCTGCGAGCCGGTAATCAGATATGACGCGATGATCGTGTCGAGCAGCAGGTTGATCTGCGCGACCGAAGAACCGAACAGCGTCGGCAGCATGATCTGACGAATGCGCTTGACCTGCGGATGGTTCCAGCCCCAGCGCGGCCGGACCAGCAGGCCGATGCGCCGCAGTGCAGGCAGCAGGAACAGGAGCTGGAGCAGGCCCGCCGCGAAGATCGCCCAGCCCACGGCCATGATCGGCACGTCGAACAGCGGCGCGGCCCAGAGCGCACCGACGATCCAGCAGAGATTGAGAATCACCGGCGCCAGCGCCGGCAGCGCGAAATGATGGAAGGCGTTGAGCACCGCGCCGGCCAGCGCCGTCAGCGACACGAACAGCAGGAACGGGAATGTGATGCGCAAGAGATCCGCGGTCAGCGCGAACTTCTCCGGCTCATCGACCGCGCCGGACGCGAACAGGCGCACGACCCAGTCCGCGCCGAGCACGCCGAGCGCCGTGACGACGAGCAGGATCGCACCGAGCGTGCCGGCCGTGCGCGCAACGACGTCGCGCAGCGCTTCGGGGGACTGCGTTTCCTTGACCTCGGTCAGCACCGGCACGAAGGCGAGCGAGAACGAGCCTTCGGCGAACAGCCGGCGCAGGAAATTCGGAATGCGGAACGCGACGTTGAAGGCGTCCGTGACCATGCCGGCGCCGAACGCGGCCGACATCGCGACCTCGCGCGCGAGCCCGAGCAGGCGCGAGATGAAGGTCATGCCGCTGAACGACATCAGGGAACGCAGCAGGCTCGGGGCTTTCAACGCATCACTCCATCCCTGATCGGCCGCTGCAGGGATGCAGGGGCTATGGACGCGGACATGAACGGCATAGTCTAAGGCCAGCGAGCGAACGCGCGGCCGAATCGTCGCCGTCGCCTGAAACCCGACTGCGCCGGAATAATCCGTCGCGGTTGACTAGGGACGTCCCCCTCATTAAACTCGCGCGTCTTTTTCCAAAGCCGTGCGTCTGGAGTCTTACCTTGGCTAACATCAAATCCGCAAAGAAGCGCGCGAAGCAGGCTGAAGTGCGCCGTCAGCGCAACGTCAGTGCCCGCTCCATGCTGCGCACGGCAATCAAGAAGGTCGTGAAGGCGATCGAAGCGAAGGACAAGGCCGGCGCCGAAGCCGCCTACAAGATCGCCGAACCGCTCATGGATCGCTACGGCAGCCGTGGCCTGATCCACAAGAACAAGTCCAACCGTCACAAGAGCCGTCTGACCAATCACATCAAGGCCCTGGCCTGATCGTCGACAGTCGACAGCGTGAATGAAAAAGCCGGCGCAAGCCGGCTTTTTTAATGGCATTTGCGTGGAGCGGTCAGCAGTCGTGCCGCACCCGCCGATGCGAACGTTACCGCGCGTCCGCCTCGGCCTTTGCCTCGCGCACGAGGCGCCGCTGCTCGTCGAAGAACTTCTGCGCCTCGAGGCAGACCTGCCAGGTCCCTTCGCGGCCGATCGCCGAGATCAGGAACCACGGTCCTTTCCACTTGAGGCGCTTGACGATCTCCTTCGCGGTCTTCTTGCGCTCGTCCTCGGGCAGGAGATCCGCCTTGTTCAGCACGAGCCAGCGCGGACGCTTGAGCAGCGCCGGATCGAATTGTTTCAATTCCGCCTCGATCGTCTTCACCTGCTCGACGGGATCGGTCTCGCCGTCGAGCGGCGCCATGTCGACGAGATGCAGCAGCAGGCTCGTGCGCGCCACATGCTTGAGGAACTGGATGCCGAGGCCGGCGCCGTCCGCCGCACCCTCGATCAGGCCCGGAATGTCGGCGACGACGAAGCTCTGGTCGGTGTCGATCCGCACGACGCCGAGATTGGGATGCAGGGTCGTGAACGGATAATCCGCGACACGCGGCGTCGCCGCCGAGACGGCACGGATGAAGGTCGATTTGCCCGCATTCGGAAACCCGAGCAGGCCGACGTCGGCCAGCAGTTTCAGTTCCAGGCGCAATTCGCGGGAGTCGCCCGGAAAGCCCGACGTCGCCTTGCGCGGCGCACGGTTGGTCGAACTCTTGAAATGGATGTTGCCGAGACCGCCGTCGCCGCCCTGAGCGACTTTCAGGCGCTGCCCGTGTTCAGTCAGGTCGCCGATGACTTCGTCGGTATCGATGTTGACGATCACGGTGCCGACCGGCACACGAATCGTGAGATCGTCGCCGGCCTTGCCGTGCATCTGCCGGCTCATGCCGTTTTCGCCGCGACCCGCGCGATAGACGCGCTGGTGACGGAAATCGACGAGCGTATTGAGGTTTTCGTCGGCGACCAGGAACACGCTGCCGCCGGCACCGCCGTCGCCGCCGTCGGGACCGCCGAACGGGATGAATTTCTCGCGCCGAAAGCTGGCGCAGCCGTTGCCGCCGTTGCCGGCGTGAACGTGGATTTCGGCTTCGTCGACAAATTTCATGGGCACGGGACCGGGACAGCGGTTCGGGAACTCAAGGTTGCGCCGGGTTCGGCGCAAAACAAAAGCCCCGCCGAAGCGGGGCCTCTGCTGAAACGGTAGCGCGGGGATCAGGCCGGAACGACGCTGATCGTGCGGCGGTTCTTCGGACCCTTGACCGCGAATTCGACCTTGCCGTCGATCAGCGCAAAGATCGTGTGGTCGCGACCGAGGCCGACGCCGGTGCCCGGGTGGAACTGGGTGCCGCGCTGGCGAATGATGATGTTGCCGGCATTGATGGCTTCGCCGCCGTAGACCTTGACGCCGAGATACTTCGGATTCGAATCGCGGCCGTTACGACTTGAGCCTACGCCCTTCTTTGATGCCATGACTGCTACTCCTCAGATTCAGCCGGCGTTGATGCCGGTGATCTCGACTTCGGTGAAATGCTGACGGTGACCGGTTTCCTTGCGGAAATGCTTGCGGCGGCGGAACTTGACGATGCGGATCTTGTCCGCGCGACCGTGCTTCTTCACGGTGGCGGTGACCGTCGCGCCGCCGAGGAGCGGGGCGCCGATGTTGATCGAATCGCCTTCGCCGACGAGCAAGACCTTGTCGAACGTGAAGGTGGAATCGACGTCGGCCTTGAGCAGCTCGACGCGGAGGGTCTCGCCCTTCATCACGCGGTACTGCTTACCGCCGGTGACGATGACTGCGTACATGGGAATTCCTCTGTAGTTATTCTGCTGTTGCCAGACCCTGCCGGGTCCGTCCCTTTTTGGGGCGCGCGAGGATAGCGGCTTCGCGCGCCCTGGTCAATTCCTGATCAATTCGAGCGCCCTGCGTGCCGCGAAGCGACCGCGGCCGTTTCGGACATGCAAACAGGACGGAATCTGTCCGCATTCAGGTTTATAGGTCCGCCCTTGCCCTGATTGGATTCCATCGTGCCGCCCTCACCTGTCACGCGTCGCCGGCCCGCGCCGGCGCATAATCCCTCGCTTACTCCGATGCCCAGCCTTCACATGGATACGATCCGCATTCGCGGCGCGCGCACGCACAATCTCAAGAACATCGACCTCGACCTGCCGCGCGACAGCCTCATCGTGATCACCGGGCTGTCGGGGTCCGGCAAATCGTCGCTCGCCTTCGACACCATCTACGCCGAAGGCCAGCGGCGCTATGTCGAATCGCTGTCGGCCTACGCGCGGCAGTTCCTCTCCGTCATGGAGAAGCCCGACGTCGACCATATCGAA
>CAMLSI010000199.1 GCA_946482585.1 uncultured Lysobacteraceae bacterium | reverse complement strand
GCAACGTCGCCGGCGTCGAGAAAGTCGTGCGCGTACTCGAATACCAGGACTGAACGTGACGCTCGCGACGACGCTGCGCGATGCGCTCGCGACGATCTTCCCCGGCGCACTGAGCGTCGAGCCGGCCGAATGCCTGGTCTACGGCTACGACAATTCGCGGCGCCAGGCGCAGCCCGACGCGGTCGTATTTCCGACGTCGCACGCGCAGGTCGCCGCGCTCGTGCAAGCCTGTCGCGCGACGCGCACGCCGCTGGTCGCGCGCGGCCGCGGCACGAACACGACCGGCGCGACCGTGCCCGTCGCCGGCGGCGTGGTCGTTTCGTTCGAGCGCATGAACCGCATCCTGCGTATCGACGCGGCCAATCGCTACGCGGTCGTCGAACCCGGCGTGCTCAACGGCGATCTGCAGGCCGCGCTCAAACCGCTCGGCTTTTTCTGGCCGCCCGATCCGACCTCGAGCGCCTACTGCAGCATCGGCGGCAACCTCGCCTGCAATTCGGCCGGTCCGCGCACCGTAAAATACGGCTCGCCGCGCGAGAACACGCTCGGTCTGCAGGCCGTCGCCGGAACCGGCGAAACGTTTCGTGCGGGCTACTACACCAGCAAGGGCGCAACCGGATACGACCTCACGCGCCTGCTGATCGGCGCCGAAGGCACGCTCGCGCTGATCACCGAGGCGACCCTGAAGCTGACGCCGCTGCCAGCGGCCAAGCGCGTGCTGCGCGCGACCTATGTCGACATCGCGGCCGCGGCCGCGGCGGTGTCGCGCATCATGGCGCAGCCGGTCACGCCGTGCGCGCTCGAATTTCTCGACGACGCCGCACTTCGGCTCGCGCGCAACCACGGCGGCGACTCCATCCCGGAAGCCGGCGCGATGCTGCTGATCGAAGTCGACGGCGAATCGGACTACCTGCCCGCGGCGGTCGAGGCCGTCGCGGCCGCGGCCCACGGCGACGGACTCATCGAATGGCGCGTCGCGAACGATGCGGCCGAGGTCGAGCGGCTCTGGGCCGCGCGCAAGGCGTTGTCGCCGGCACTGCGCGCGATCGCGCCGATGAAGATCAACGAAGACGTGGTCGTGCCGGTCAGCCGCCTTCCGGAGCTCATATCCGGACTGAGAAACATTTCAGCAAAGTACGATATTCCCATCGTGAACTTCGGCCATGCGGGCAACGGCAACATCCACGTGAACCTGCTGTACCGACCCGAAGATCCGGCCCAGGCCGCCGCCGCACCGGACTGCCTTGCCGCCGTGTTCGACCTCGTGCTGTCGCTGGACGGAACCTTGTCGGGCGAGCACGGCATAGGTCTGGTCAAGCGGGAGTTCCTGCCGCGCGCGCTCGATCCGGTGACGCTCTCGCTCATGCGCCGCATCAAGGCACAGTTCGATCCCGATGGCATACTCAACCCGGGCAAGCTGCTGCCCGACTAGGACGCGACGATGCGACGGATATTCGCGGTACTCGCGCTGCTCGGCGCCGCCACCGCGGCGGCGGACACGAACGACGCTGCGGCGCGCGCGCGGGAATGGCTGACGCTGATCGACACGGCGCGCCACGCGGAAGCCTGGGCGCAGACCAGCGCGACGCTGCGCGACGGACTGGAACTGGACATCTGGGCACAGCGCGTTCGCAACGCGCGGCGCAGCGACGGCGCCGCGCGCTGTCGCAAAGCGATCGCCGTCGAACACCTCACCGGTCCGGCGCGCGTCGCCGCGGTATTCGTGACCGAGTTCGCCGACGGGCGCCGCATCGGCGAAAAGGTCACGCTGTCGGCCAGCCGCGCGCAGATCCTCGACTACCACGTCGGACCGGCCGCAGCCGATCGCGGTAGTCCGTGTTCCGCCACGACGAAGCCCGAGGCGCTGCAATGAACGCGCCTGTCCGCCGCCGTTCGACGGCGCTGCTCGCCTGCGTCGCGTTCGTGGCGGCGCTGCTGCCGCTGGCCGCGGTCACGGCGTATTTCATCCGGCGCGAACATCCGCTTGCCGACGAGGACGCCGCACGCGAGCGCCGCCTGCGCGAACTCGACGCACAGCTCGCGCCGACCGGCCATCTCGACCGGCTCCGCGGAGAGGCCCTGGCGCGCAAAGGCTTGGTCGACGTGCTCCGGGAACCGCAGCGAGGACTGCAGGCGGCGGTCGCGCTGACGGCGCAGATTCCCGCGGGCACACGTCTCGTCGCGCTCGACGTCGACGGCACTCGCCTGTCGGTGCAGGTCGCCGGAACGGATGCGGCGGCCTCGGCGCCGTGGCTCGAACGACTCGGCCGCGACGGTTTTTCCGACGCGATGGCGGCACCCGCCGGCAGCGACGGAACGGTCACGCTCACGGCGCGGATCGATCCTGCCCGGTTCGCCGCAGCGGCGTCGCGGACGACGACGCCATGAGCGCGGGCGCCGGGACATCGCCGTCGCGAGGCCGCTGGTTCGTCATCGTCGCCGCGCTGTGCGCCGGCGCCTTGACGGGCTTCTGGCTGCTGTCCGATGCGCTCGATCAGGTGCAGCGCGGCGAAGCCGCGGCCGGCTGGCTCGATGAAGCCATCGACGTGCGCCGCAACTATCTCGCGAATCCCGAGGCGTACGCGCAGGACGTCGCGGTCGCGCGCAAGGACCTTGCCCTGCTCGAACAGCGCCTGCCGGCGCAGTTCGCCGACGCGGAAGTCGATGCCGGGCTGCGCTCGCTCGCCGAACGCCACGGCCTCGCGCTCGAACGCGTCGAACGCGGCAGCGAGAGCCCGCGCGAGTTCTACGCGAGCCGGGAGCTTCGCTTCGTCCTGCTCGGCACGGCGCCGGCGCTGCAGGCATTCTTCCGCGACTATGCGGACATCGTGCCGATCCAGCGCGTGAGCCGATTGCGCATCACGCCAGTCGCGGGCAGCGACACGGCATTCACCGCCGCGGTACAAGCCGACGAATACCGCTATCTCGAGGACGAGGCGCGCCGCTAGCCGGCATGCCGGAACAGCGCCCCGCCCCAGACAAGGAGGGCAAGCACGCCGGCCGCGAGCAGTCCCGCGAGCGCGTCGTCGAGCATGACGCCGAGACCGCCGTCGACGTTGCGGTCGGCCCAGGACACCGGCCAGGGTTTCCACACATCAAATAATCTAAAAAGCAAGAATCCGGCAATCACCGCGATCCAGCCCGGCGGCGCGAACGCGAGCGCGAGCCACTGGCCGACGAACTCGTCGATGACGATCCAACCCGGATCCTCGACGCGCAACCGGGCGACGATCACGCGCGAGACCCAGACGCCGAGCACGAACACGGCGAACACGACACCGAAGTACAGGCCCAGCGGCAATTCCCGCAGCCACAGCCACGGCAGCAGCGCGACGGCGGAACCGACCGTTCCCGGCGCGACCGGACTCAGCCCGGCACCGAAGCCGCTCGCGATCCAGCCGGCCGGGTGCGCGAGGATGGCTCGGCGTTGCGCAGCGGTCGGGCGGCTCATGTCGCGAAATGCTCCCAGCCACCGCGCGACATGGCGATGTCATTGCCGTCGGCGTCGACGACGCGGACGCCCTCGCCGGACTCGAACGCACCGATGTCGGTCAGCGGCACGCCGCAGCGCGCCGCGGCCGCCTGCGCGAGCGCCACGCGGGCCGGCGGCACCGCGCAGCACAGTTCGTAGTCGTCGCCGCCCGCGAGCTGCCAGCGCAGTCGCTGGCGCGCGTCGCCGACGCGCGCGAGGGTGTCCGACAGCGGCAGCCGTTCCGCGTGAACGGTCGCGGCGAGGCCGCTGCGCGCGGCGATGTGACCGAGGTCCTGACGCAGTCCGTCGGAAACGTCGATCGCCGCCGCCGCGATGCCGCGCAGCGCGAGACCGAGCGCGACGCGCGGCGACGGCCGATTCAGGCGCTCGAGCAGGCGTTCGCGATCGGCCTCGCCGGGAGCGCGCCGCAGCGCGCCGCCGAGCAGACAGGCCAGCCCCGCCGCGGCTTCGCCCGGATAACCGCTGATCAGCACGCGGTCGCCGGCGCGTGCGCCATCGCGACGCAATGCCGCGCCGCGCGGCACGAAGCCGTGCACGGTCAGCGTGATCGTCAACGGCCCGCGCGTCGTATCGCCGCCGACGAGCGCGACGTCATGCAGCCGCGCCAGCGCGGCGAAACCGTCGCAGAACTGCGCGAGCCAGTCGGCGTCGGAACCCGGCAACGTCAGCGCGAGCGTGGCCCAGGCCGGCTCGGCGCCCATCGCCGCCAGGTCGGAAAGATTGACGGCGAGCGTCTTCCACCCGATGTCGAACGGCGTCGTCGCCAGCGGAAAATGTACGCCCGCGACGAGCGTATCCATCGACACCGCAAGTTCGCTGCCCGCCGGCGGCTGCAGCAGCGCCGCATCGTCGCCGATGCCGAGCGTCACATCGGCGCGGGTCGCCGAACAGCGCCGGCGAATTTCGTCGATCAGCGCGAACTCGCCCACGTATCAGTGTCCTGCGCCGCTCGCGGCCATCGAAGAATAGTCTCGCCGCTTCGCGCAGCTGCGGCGTTCAGCGGCTGCGGTACTCGGCCCTGCGCCATTCGCCGGCGAGCTTGTCGAGCACGCCGTTGACGTAGGTGTGGCCGTGTTCGGCGCCGAAACGCTTGGTCGTCTCGATCGCCTCGTTGATGACGACGCGGTACGGCACGTCGGCCCGGAACCTGAGTTCGTAGGCGCCGAGGCGCAGCGCGGCGCGCTCGATCGGATCGACCTGGACGATCTCGCGGCCGAGGAACGGCAGCAGGCCGGCATCGAGTTCGTCGCAATGGCGTTCTACGCCGCGCACGAGGTCTTCGAAGTAGTCGATGTCGGCGACTTCCATGTCCTGCTCGTGACGGAACTGGTCGATCACGCTGCCGATCGCGCTGCCGGACAGTTGCCACGCATACAGCGCCTGCAGCGCGCGGCGCCGCGCACGCGAGCGTGCAGCCAGATCCACCCCTTCGGGTCGTCGCGAATTCGTCACAGCTTTCTCCCCAGATCGATCATTTCCAGCGCGGCCAGCGCGATCTCCTCGCCCTTGTTGCCGCGTGCGCCGCCCGCGCGAGCGGCGGCGTCTTCGTGGCGTTCGACCGCGAGCACGCCATTGAGCACGGGCAGACGGAAGTCGAGCGCGACACGCATGAGTCCCTGCGCGCAACCGTCCGCGACGTGTTCGTAGTGGCGCGTGTCGCCGCGCACCACGCAGCCGAAGCACAGCACGGCCTCATGCCGGCCGCCGGCGGCGAGGCGCGCCGCCGCCATCGGGATCTCCCAGGCGCCGGGCACGCGAACGATGTCGACGGCGCCCGCAGCCACGCCGTGCGCGCGCAGTGCTGCTTCGGCGCCGGCCACGAGGGCATCCACGATGCTCGGATTCCAGCGGCTCGCAACGATCGCGATGCGGTTATCCGGGTCGACACGCAACTCGCCGGCAATCAACGACATGGGCGTTCGGAGGTTCGTAGGGGGGGAGCCATTCTACCCGACGACGACGCCGGCCGCCGGCCGGGCCTTCAGCCCGCCTCGTGGCCGACGACCTCGAGACCGAAACCGGCCAGCCCGACCAGCCGTCGCGCGGTGCCGAGCACGCGCAGGCGGCATATGCCGAGGTCGGCGAGGATCTGCGCGCCGAGCCCGTGGCGGCGCCACTCCTGCACGGCCTCGGATTTGCCTTCCGCGCGGCTGCGGCGGGTCAGGCGATCGAGCAGCGCTTCGTCTTCGCCGGGCTCCGACAGCACCAGCACGACGCCGCGCTGCTCCGCGGCGATGCGCCGCAACGCCGCGGTCACGGTCAGGCCGAGATCGTCGCGCACGAGATGCAGCACGTCCGACAGCGTGTTGCGCACGTGCACGCGCGTGAGCACCGGATCGCCGTCGTCGACGGTTCCGCGCACCAGCGCAAAATTAAGCGACTTGTTCACTATGTCGCGATACGCGACGAGCCGGAACGATCCGAACTCGGTCTCGACGGTTTCGTCGTGCACGCGCTCGATGGTCTTTTCGGTCTCGAGACGATAGCGGATCAGGTCAGCGATCGTGCCGATGCGCAGTCCGTGCTTCTGCGCGAACGCCTCGAGCTCGGGCCGCCGCGCCATGCTGCCGTCGTCATGCAGCACCTCGACCAGCACGCCGGCCGGCTCCAGTCCCGCGAGCGCGGCGAGATCGCTCGCGGCCTCGGTGTGTCCCGCGCGCGTGAGTACGCCGCCGGGCTGTGCCGTCAGCGGAAAGATATGGCCCGGCTGCGACAGGTCCTGCGCGCGTGCATCCGGCCGCACCGCAGTGCGCACGGTATGAGCGCGATCGTAGGCGGAGATGCCCGTCGTGACGCCTTCGGCCGCCTCGATCGATACGGTGAAATTGGTCTGATACGGCGACGTGTTGTCGACGACCATCGGTTTCAGGCCGAGCTGGCGGCAGCGTGCCTGTGTCAGCGACAGGCAGACCAGCCCGCGCGCTTCGCGCACCATGAAGTTGATGTCCTCGGGCCGCACTTTCTCCGCTGCCATGATCACGTCGCCTTCGTTCTCGCGATCCTCGTCGTCGAGAATGACGACCATGCGTCCGGCGCGAATGTCGTCGATGATGTCGGGGATGGTGTCGAAAGGCATGAGAGCAGAGATCCGAGTGTGAGTTGATGCGCGTGGGCGCGATGGCGGATTGGACCGTGGAACACAGGAAACGCGGCGGCCGGCCGGTTTCTACTCGCGCTCCTCCGCCGGCTCGTTCGTCGAAAGCCGTTCCGCGTATCTCGCCATCAGGTCGACTTCGATGTTGACACGCGAACCCGGCGCGAGATCGCCGAAAGTCGTGCGTTCCATCGTGTGCGGAATCAGATTCACGCCGAAACGACGACCGTCAACGGCGTTGACCGTGAGGCTCACGCCGTTGATCGCGACCGAACCTTTTGCCGCGATGTAGCGCGCGAGCGGCGGCGGAACAGCGAATTCCCATCGCAGCGAACGGGCGTCCGGCATCACCGCGACGACCTCGCCGACGCCGTCGACATGACCCGACACGAGATGGCCGCCGAGCCGGTCGGCGAGCCGCAGCGCCTTTTCGAGATTGACGCGCTGGCCGTGCTCCAGCGCGGCCAGCGTGGTGCAATTCAGCGTTTCCACCGAAACGTCGGCACTGAAGCGCCCCGCGGCCAGCGCGATCGCCGTCAGGCAGACGCCGTTCACGGCAATGCTGTCCCCGAGTTTGACGTCGTCGAGATCGAGATCGCCGACGTCGATCTCGATGCGCAGATCGCCGCCGACGGGCTCCAATGCCGCGATCCGGCCGATCGACTGGATGATTCCGGTAAACATGGATTTCTGGCTCTTTGTCTGAATTCTGAAAAGATCACGCCGGGTTCGCGATCGGCCGCAGCAGCAGTCGTTCGTCGTCGCCGACCTGACGACGGTCGACGACGCGCAGCGACCAGCGCGCGCTCATGTCCGACAGCCGCGGCAACGCGAGCAACGGCAGCCCCGCGTCGCCGAGCAGCAGCGGAGCAACGTAGAGCAGCAGTTCGTCGACGAGGCCGGCGGCGAACAACGCCCCCGCGAACACGGGTCCGGCCTCGACCTGCACTTCGTCGATGCCGCGCGCGGCCAGCGCTGCGAGCAACGCATCCGGATCGATGCGCGTGTCGCGCAGCGGCAGCGCCAGGTACTCGACACCGGCGCGCGGCGACGGCATGGCGGTCGTTTCGCCGTGCACGACCAGGGTCGGCGCCGCGCCGTCGAGAAGATGACAGTCCGGCGCCAGCGCATCGAGTCGCGCATCGACCACGACGCGCAGCGGAGCGACGAATGCGCGCGCGTCGTCGAGACGCACGGTCAGGCGCGGATTGTCGGCCCGCGCCGTACCGGCGGCCGTGAGTATCGCCGCGCTGCGGGCACGCCAGCGCTGCACGTCGGCGCGCGCCGCGGCGCCCGTGATCCATTGCGACTGGCCGTCGTGCAAAGCCGTGCGACCATCGAGGCTCTGCGCGAGTTTCACGCGGACCCAGGGCCGGCCCCGCTCGAAGCGGCTCATGAAACCGCGATTGAGTTCGCGCGCAGCTTCACGCAGGAGTCCGCCGTCGACCGCGATGCCGGCCGCGCGCAGCCGCGCGAGGCCACCGCCGGACACCGCAGGGAACGGGTCTTCGCAGGCGGCGACGACGCGCGCGACGCCGGCATCGATGAGCGCATCGGCACAGGGCGGCGTGCGTCCGTGATGCGCGCAGGGTTCGAGCGTGACGTACGCGGTCGCGCCCCGCGCACGCGCTCCGGCCTCGCGCAACGCGAAGACCTCTGCATGCGGCCCGCCGGCGCGCTGGTGCCAGCCGCTGCCGACGACGGCTCCGTCGTTGACGAGCACGCAGCCTACTCTCGGATTCGGCTTGGTCGTATAGGCACCGAGCTCGGCCAGGCGCAGCGCCTGAGCCATGTAGGCGTGATCGTCGGCGCTGAAAGTCATCACTGCATACGTGCGCGATACGGATCAGGACTTCTTGCGCGCGGCCGGCGCTTCATCGCCGAGCAGCGGCAATTGCAGTCCTTCGATCCGCGGCAGTTCGCGCTCGAGCCGCTCGATTTCCTCGCGGAATGCCTGCACGTCCTCGAAACGGCGATAGACCGAGGCAAAACGCACATAGGCGACGGAATCGATGCGCCTCAGCTCTTCCATGACCCACTCGCCGATACGCCGCGACGCGATCTCGCGTTCGTTGATCTGACGCAGGTTGCGCAGGATGTTGCGCACCACGTCGTCGACGGCGTCGCTGGAAACCGGACGCTTCTGCAGCGCACGCTCGACACCGACGCGCAGCTTGTTCTCGTCGAAGGCTTCGCGCCGGCCGTCGCTCTTGACGATCGCCGGCAGCTTGATCTCGGCGGTCTCGAACGTATTGAAGCGCTCGCCGCAGCCGGGACATTCGCGCCGCCGCCGCACGGTCGCACCGTCTTCGGCAAGGCGCGAATCGATGACGCGCGTGTCTTCGTGCTGACAGAAAGGACAATGCATGGACGCGGATCGTAAGGCGAAAACGGCAATTCGGTAATACCGGCGCCGCTCCGGGCGGGTGGCAGGCCACGCTCGCTCCTCGGATCTGCCGCGCCGGCGAGGCGATCGCCCCGCTGGCGCGCGAGGACCGCTCAACCGTAGACCGGCAGCCGTTTGCACTGCGCCGTAACCTACTCGCGTACGCGCGCGATGACGGCATCGTCATTCGGCGCATCGAGCACGTCGCAAATCCAGCT
>CAMLSI010000198.1 GCA_946482585.1 uncultured Lysobacteraceae bacterium | reverse complement strand
GCGCGCAGCGAACTCGCGCCGCGCCGCCATGCGGAACTCGTTCTGCCGATGGCCGATGCGCTGCTGGCCGAAGCCGGGCTGCGCCGGCGCCAGCTCGACGCGATCGCGGTCGGACGAGGACCCGGCGCGTTCACCGGCGTGCGCCTTGCCGTGTCGCTCGCACAGGGCATGGCGCTCGGACTCGACCTGCCGGTCATTCCGGTATCGTCGCTGGCCGCGCTCGCGCTCAATGCGCCCGACAACGGCGCGCCGATACTCGCGGTGATCGATGCGCGCATGGGCGAGATCTATGCGGCCTGCTATCGGCGCGTCGGTGCCGGGTTGCAGCCGCTCATGGACGAATGCGTATGCGCGCCCGAGGCGCTGCAACTGCCGCCGGCCGAAACGTGGAACGTCATCGGCAGCGGCTGGAAAACCTACGGCGCGGCGCTTGCGCCGCGGGTGCCCGGACCGTACTGGAGCGACGGCGAATGCTACCCGCAGGCACGCGCCGTCGCGATCCTGGCCGCGGTCGACTTCGACGCCGGCCGCGCGCTGCCGCCGGAGCAGGCCCTGCCGATCTATCTGCGCGACAAAGTCGCACTCACGCTCGTGGAGCAGCGCGCGCGGTAGGTCGGCCCGAGCGCGGTGAAACGCGACGTCGAGGTGTCGACGATTCGACGATCGAACGACGTCGTTTTCGCGCCTAGCGCAGCAGCAACAGCGTCGACAACCCGAGAAAGGACGCGAAGCCGCAGCAGTCGGTCACCGTCGTCAGCAGCACGCCGCCGGCCAGAGCCGGGTCGATCCCGACGCGGCGCAAGGCGAGCGGCAGGAATACGCCGGTCAGCGCCGCCGCGATCAGGTTCAGCACCATCGCCGCGCCGAACGCGAACGCGAGCCAGATGTCGCGATAGATCGCGAACGCGACGCTGCCGACCGCAAGCGCCCAGACCACGCCGTTCGCGAGCGCGACGAGGACTTCCTTGCGCAGCAGGAACATCGCGTTCGAGGCCGTGACCTGGCCCAGCGCCATCGCGCGGATCATCAGCGTCTGCACCTGCGTGCCGGCGACACCGCCCATGCTCGCGACGATGGGCATCAGCACCGCGCAGGCCACGACCTGTTTCAGTACGTTCTCGAAATTTCCGATGACCCACGAGGCGAGGAACGCGGTCAGCAGGTTGATGCCGAGCCAGACCGCGCGGCGCCGCGTCGTGCGCGGGACCGGCGCGAACAGGTCTTCCTCTTCGTCGAGACCGGCCGCGCCGAGGGCCTGGTGTTCGGCCTGGTCACGGATGATGTCGACGACGTCGTCGATCGTGATGTGGCCGAGCAGCATGTTGTTCTCGTCCACGACCGGTGCGCTGAGCCAGTCGTAGTTCGCGAACCGCTGCGCGACGTCCGATACCGGCGTGTCGGCGTCGATCGCGGGCTGCTCCGTGTCCATGATGCGGTTGACCGCGTCGGCCGGTTCGGCGGTCAGCAACTGCGCCAGCGAGATGCGGCCCTGATACTGGCGTCGCCGGCTGACCACGTACAGATGATGCGTGCCTTCGGGCAACTCTCCGCGCAGGCGCAGATAGCGCAGCACCACGTCGACGCTGACGTCGGCGCGTACGGTCACCACGTCGGGATTCATCAGGCGCCCGGCCGTGTCCTCGGCGTAGGTCAGCATCTGCTCGAGACGCTCGCGGTTCTCGCGATCCATCGACTTCAGCACTTCGTCGATGACCGTATCCGGCAGGTCTTCGAGCAGGTCGGCGAGGTCGTCGATATCGAGCGATTCGGCGGCGGCGACGATTTCGTCGGGGTCCATCGATCGCAGCAGGTCTTCGCGCACGTCTTCGCCGACGTGGACCAGCACTTCGCCGTCGTCTTCCGCGTCGACGAGCCCCCAGACCGCTTGGCGCTTCGCCGACGGCAGCGATTCGAGCAAGTTGCCGATTTCCGCGGGCGACAGTGTGTTGACCAGTCGCTTGACCGGTCCCAGGCGACCGCTGTCGAGCGCCTGCTCGAGCAGGCGCAGCTGTTTGACGGTCTTGTCCTGTCGTGCGGTTTCGGCCATGAAAGGCGTCCTGTCTGTCGAGGTCCGCGCGCGGACGGATCGCGTTCCTGCGATGTGCGCCGCGACGGTGGATTGTCGCGGACTGTGCGGCCCGCGCCTACCCGGCGGATGCGGCCGATGGGCGGCGCTTCAGGCGCAGCAGCGGTTTCTCGACGCAGTGCCACGACAGTGCGCCGGCCGCGATCGCGCACGGCAGTGCGATCAGCGTGATGCGTGTCGGCGTCGGCACGGCCAGCAGCTTCGCGACGATCTGCTGGATCGGGAAGCCCCAGAGATAGACGCCGTAGGAATAGTCGCCGAAGCGATTGAAGCCGAGCAGGAAGCGCGGACCGTAGGCGAACCAGAACACCGCGTAACAGAGCGCGAGTCCGTACAGCGGCATGAACGCCTCGGTACCGTGGGCGAGCGCCGCGGCGCCGGACAGCAGCGCGACGAAACCGCCGTGGAACGGCACGAGATCACGCCAGCGGTAGAACGCGCTGCCGGCGAGAAAGAAACCGCCGAGCCGCAGGAACTCGTCCATCGGCATCATCGGCAGCGGATAGGCCGTATACGGCGCGGCGACGAGCAGCGCCGCGGCGTAGAAGAACCGCTCGCGCCGGTCGAGCAGTCCGAGCACGCCGAACAGCGCGAGCCAGACATAGACGCGCACTTCGACCACCAGCGTCCAGAGCGAGCCGTTGATCGTGTTCGGCAGCGGATTGCTCGCGAACACGCCCGGCAGCGTCCATACCATGTCGATGGGGAAAGTGAGATTTTTCCAGATGTAGCGCCAGGTTTCCGGATCGGCGAGATACTGCGCGCGCGGCAGCTCGGTGACCGCTGTGCCGATCACGAGCGTACTGACGAGCAGGCAGACCAGGTAGGCCGGGACGATACGCAAGGTGCGCGAGCGCAGGAAGAACGCGAGATCGGGCCGGCGCAGCCAGGCGCCGGTGACGAGAAATCCGCTGATCACGAAGAACACCTGCACCGCGATGGAACCGGAATAGAGCCCGTAGCCGAGGCCGAGCCGCGCGATGTGGTCCTTGGCGCCGCCGATGCCGCAGATCGCGTAGCTGTGGCCGTAGATCACGGCCGACGCGGCGACGAGGCGCAACAGCAACAGATTGTCGCCGTGCGCCGCGATCGCCTGTTCGAGCGTGCGCCACGGCAGTATCCCGAACGGTACGTCGGCCGGAACGGGCGAGACGACGGCCGCACGCCGGTACTGCGCGATCGCCACGACGATCAACGCGAGCAACAGCCAATGGAAATCTTGCATCTGCGGCCTCCTTGCTGCCGGCGCGACGCGTCGCTACGGCGGGTCTGTCGCGCGCGCGGGTGCATTCCCGGCGGCGAGTTCGGTATTGCCTGGCTTCGTGTCGCCGTACAGCGCCTCGCGCAACCGAGGCAGTACGCTTTGCATCAGCACCGCGCGGCCGCTGTCGTTCTGATGGAAGAAATCGAAGTAGTGATGGCAGCCTCCGTCCGGCGTGCCCGCGAGCGCATCGGTCGCGTCGATGACGCGGATTCGTCCTTCATCGACGAGCGGCTGCAGTACGCTCAGCGCCCATTCCTGCAGGCCCAGCGGCGCGGCTTCCTTCCAGGCGCCGGTCAACGGCATCAGCACGATCACGGGCGGTCGCTTCCAGTTCAGCGCACGCAGCCGATTGCGGATGTTGTCGCGTGCCTGCTGCAGCTCCTGCGGCAGCGGCGCCAGTCGCGAGAGGGCGCCGAAGTCGGGGCGCCCGGCGAGCGCGCCGCGCAGCTCACGGCATTGATGGCGCAGATTGTCGGCGGCGGGGCCGGTCGCGGCGTCCACCTTGTCGCAGGCGGCGACGCTGTCGACGCCGAAGTCGCACATCGCGCGCGTTTCGGTCGGATTGCGCAGCACCGTGCCAGCGGCGTCGAAATGCTCGTTCCACCAGTGCAGCGATTTGCTGCGCGCTATCGGGCCGCGCACGAAATCCTGGATGTCCTCGCGGTACTGATACAGCGCCGAATGGCTGCCCCAGGTCGCCATGTCGTCGAGCTTGAACGGCACGTGCGAGGTCACGATCGCATCGTCGCCGAACGTCCGGAACGGCGCGACGATCGCGAGTTCATAGCTGCCGTTGCCCGGGTACATGAACGTCATGAGGTCCATCGCGAGAATGCCGCCCTGCAGCGGCGGGCGGCGTGCGGCGAGCCAGTCCGTCAGCACGTCGACCGTCATCCAGTGCGAGCCGGGCATGCTCAGGTTCGCGTGCACCGCGCCGTGTTCCTGCGCGAGTTGCGCCAGCGCCTCGTGGTCGAGTCCGTAGACCGGGCGCGAACTGCCGAGCGTCACGAAATCGAGTTTCGAGAGCGCCGGATCGCCGAGGGCGCGCTTCACGCGCAGGCTGGTGCCGGCATGGCTCTCCGGCTTGACCATCGGTTCCCAGGCGCCGAAGCGGAACAGCGCTTCGCAGACGGCGATGAGCAGCAGCGGCGCGGCGAATTTGAGTACGGTCTTGATCGACATGTCAGAACTGGAAATAGATGAACGGCGTCGTCGCGGCCGGCGTGAACCAGATCAGCAGCAGGCCGATCGCAGCGAGGGTCGTCGCGAACGCGGGGCCACGCTCGCGCGCCAGCCATTCCTTGAATCCTTTCCAGCCGCCGAGCAGATGCACGGCGAGCATGGCGAGCAGCAGCGACAGCATCGGCAGATGCGCGTTCGTGTCGAACGCGGGCGATGCCGCCCCGACGATGTTCGCGAGCAGCACTTTCGCGTCGCCGAAGGTCTTCGCACGGAAGAAGATCCAGGCGAAGCAGACCAGATGGAAGGTCAGTGCCCAGCGCAGCACGCGCATCACGGCCGTGTCCGCGTTCCAGAACGGCAGGCGGAACAGCACGGCGCGCTCGAACGCGAGGTAGCCGCCGTGGAGCCCGCCCCAGATCACGAAGTTCCAGCTCGCCCCGTGCCACAGGCCGCCGAGCAGCATCGTCGTCATGAGCGCGAAGCAGAGCCGGGTCAGGCCGTGGCCGCCGAGCAGCATGGTCAGCATCAGGTTCACGTAGGTGTGCAGCTCGCCGTTGCGGTTGCCGCCGAGCGAGATATACAGATAGTCGCGCAGCCAGCGCGACAGGGTCATGTGCCAGCGGCGCCAGAATTCCTGCACGCTGTCGGCGAAATACGGGTAATTGAAATTCTGCGGATAACGGAAGCCCAGCAGCAGTGCGAGGCCGATCGCGATGTCGGTATAGCCGGAGAAATCGCAGTAGATCTGGAAGCTGAAGGCGTAGACCGCGAGCACGCTGTCCCAGAAGCCGTGCTGTGCCGGGTTCGCGAAGATGGGGTCGGCGTACAGCGCGAGGTTGTCCGCGAACACGATTTTCTTGACGAAGCCGAACGCGATGAGCACGAGCGCGCGCTGCACGTCGGCCGCGTCGACGCGCTGATCGCTGTCGAGTTCCTTGAAGAATTCGTAGTCGCGCACGATGGGACCCGCGGCGAGCTGCGGAAAGAACGAGACGAACAGCGCGTAGTCGAGCAGGTTGCGGCGCGGGCGGCTGACGCCGCGATAGACGTCGATGGTGTAGGACAGGCTCTGGAACGTATAGAACGAGATGCCGACGGGCAGCACGATGTCCATGGCCGAGAACTGCAGCGACGTGCCGAGCGCCGCGTTCGCGACGTTCCAGTTCTCGATGAGCCAATTTGCATATTTGAAGAACGCGAGCAGGCCGAGATTCGTGAACAGGCTCAGCAGCAACAGATAGCGCGGCCGCGACACGCGCACCATGCCGAGCGCGATGCCGTAATCGAGCAGCGTCGAATAGACGATGATGCCGAGATACATCCAGCTCCACTGGCCATAGAAATAGTAGCTCGCGGCCAGCAGCATGAATTTCTGCGCCGTCGGCCACGGCCGCAGGCTTTTGTTCAGCGTGAGCACGATCACGAAGAACACGACGAAATGCAGGGAGTTGAAAAGCATGGTCGCGGCCGGAGTCGGTGGGCGCAAAACGCGCAGTATAACGGGCGGAACGGAGTCGATCCGCCTCAGCTGCTGTCGGTATCGACGAGCTCTGCCAGCAGGAAGCGCGCGTTCTCGAACACGATGCGCGTGCCGGCCGGCGCCGCCGTCTGCGGCGTGCAGCCGTCGATGAGCTGCGTCGCCGGGTCGCTGCCGGCACGCGGTTTGGGCAGCAGCACATAGCGGATCGCGAACCGGCGCATGTAGGCGACGGCCGTGTCGAGCGACTTCACGTATTCGGGGCGCGACTGCGCGATCGTCGTGAAATCTTCGAACCGGGCCGGCAGGCGCATCGCTGCCTCGAACGGCGCGCAGCCGACGACACGCGCGACACCGGGTCGCGCCCGCAGATAGTCGCCGACGTCGGCGAGACCGGCGTGTTCGAGGATGCCGGCGGCCAGCTTGCGCGCATCGCGCGGACTGCGGTCGAAGGTCAGGTCGAACGCACGCGTTCCCGGCGCCCAGCTCGCACTGACGAAGGCGTACGCTCCCTGGAACGCGGCGAAGAGAACGACGCCCGTGAGCAGGCAGCGACGTGCATCGGGCTGATGATGGAGCCGGCGCCAGGCGAACGCGACGCCGAGCGCGAGCGCCGGTACGAGCGCGGCGATGAAATAGTTGCCGTCGCTGCCGCGCGCATGGTGACTCCAGCCGGTGGCGATGATGAGGCCTGCGGCGACGAGGCTCAGCGCGAGTGCGCGGTGGCCGCGCGCGGTCGGCTCGGCGCGCAGCGGATGCACGCGCAGCAGCAGCGTGGCGAAAGGCAGCCAGAGCCAGACGTTGCCGGTCCAGCTGATCACGATGTGTTCCATGCGCTGCGGTCGCAGCAGCCAGTCGACGACGAGGCCGGGCAACTCGTTCCACCGCTGCGGAAAAGCCCAGGTCAGGGTTCCGGCCGGTTCGCGCAACTGGAAGCCGAGCCAGGTCCAGATCTTGAACAGCGGGTCCGGGCCTATCGTCGGCATGCCCGCGAGCAGCCAGGTTCGCAGCATGACGAAGGCGGCCGCACCCAGCGCCAGCGCGAACGCGACGTAGGCGAGCCTGTCGTGCGCAGCCGGCGCCAGGGTCGCGGTCGACCGCATGCGCCAATGCGCGAGCGCCGCGCCGACCGACAGCATGCCGAGATAAGGCACGGCGATGAGCTTGCTCGACAGAGACAGCAGCCCGGCGGCGAGCGCCCAGGCCAATGCGCTGCGATCGCGGCGCTGCAACGCGTCGCCGCCGAACAGGCAGGCCAGCAACAGGAACAGCGCGCAGGCGATGTCGGGCTTGGGTTCGATCGCCGGATTCGCGATTGCCGGCAGGGTGAGCACGAGCAGCGCGAGCGAGAGTCGCGCCGTGATCGCATCGACGCCGAGCCGCGCGAGCAGGCGCGCGCCGGCGAGGGCGACCAGGCCGAGCAGCAGGATCGTCATGCCGCTGACGACGCTCGCATCGCCGAGGCCGGCGAACGGCAACAGGTATACTTCGTAGAGTTTCGGAAAATAGTACACGGGCGAGACGAGCCCCAGCGGCGCGAACGGCGAGCCGTCGGCGCTCAGCACGTATTCCGGACGCAGCCCGTACCAGATCCCGTCGAAACTGAAGGCCGTGTTGGTGCGTGCGAACAGTATGAGCAGCCAGCCGCCGAGCAGCGCGAGCAGCACGCGGTCACGCAATGGCCAGGCGCGGCTGCGTTGCGCCAGATGCAGACCGAGCGGGCGGCTGTGGCTCCAGAGCGCGACCGGCAGCAGGAGCACGGTCAGCAGGCGCAGTGCGGACGGCGTGCCCCAGCCGGCGGCCGCGCTGGTCCACGCCAGTACGCTCCAGGCCGACAGGCCGAGCAGGAAGCAGCGCAGATAGTCTTCACTGCGCTGCGGCCGTTCCGCACCGGCGGCGCGCGCGACCGCGGCACCGAGCGCGAGCGTGAATTCGAGATACAGCACGCACAGCAAGAGCGGCGCGTCGACGGCATGTCGACGCAGGTATGGCGCGGCAACCAGCAGGCTCGCGAGGAGACGCGCGCGCGGTGTCGCAAGCGATTGCGCGAGCGCAAGCCCCGCGAGCAGCGCGGCGGCTTCGAGTCCGCCCTGCCACGCCGCCGGCTGCGAGACCGCCCAGCCGAGCGGCCCGGGCACCACGAGCTGCCAGCCGACGAACGCACAGAGAACGGCAGCGAGACCCACGACGAACGCCCCGCGCAGCGACGCGGGTCCGCGCGAGGTCAGTGCGTCGGCGCGCGCCAGCGCACGCATCAATCGGGCACGCGCAGACAGTGTTGCGGCGTCAGGTGACGCCAGGTCTGCATCGGTCCCGCATAGGACAGGCCGCGCATCACGGCCATCGCGTGCGTCGGCTTCAGGCTGCCCGCGAGCATGCCGTCTTCATCGCGCGCATGGATGCGATCGATCAGTGCGCGATCCTGCGCCGAATCGGCATCGAAATGACCGCCGAAACCGCGGTCGATGAACGCGTCGATCACGTTCGCGAAGCCGAGGAAGCGTTCGAAGCGAAAGCGCAGGATCAGCAGCGGCAGGATGTCCTGCGCGCGTATGCCCTCGAAGCCTTCGCCCGAGCAATCGAAGTCGACGAACTCGTCCCACTGCTCGCGCAGCTGGCGATGGAAACGGTAGTGCGCCGGCAGCTCGGTCCAGAATTCGCGCACGATCGCGAGCGCTTCGGGCCAGCGCTGGTGGCCGTTGCGGCCGATCATGTCGGACATCACGAAACGGCCGTGTGGCGGCAGATTCCCCGCGATCGCATCGAACAGGCCTTCTAGGTTCACGACATGGTGCAGGCTCTGGTTCGCCATGATCGCGTCGTAGCGCCGGGCCGGTTGCCAGTCGTTGAAATCGCCGGTGATCGGCAGGACTTGCGAGGCGAGGCCGGTTTCGCGCGCGAGCGTGGCGCCGCGCTCGAGCATGATCGGGTTGATGTCGACGCATTCGAGCGTGAAATCGGCGAAACCGCGCGCGACGAGAATCTGTGCGACGCGGACTTCGGTATCGCAGTTGCCGGCGCCGAGACTCACGAAGCGTGCGATGCCCGCGCCGGCGTCGCGCGCCGCGGCCAGCAGCGCGTCGGCGAAGAACTCGTCGGGATTCGCGCAGCCGAACTCCTCGAGCTTCGGTCGCAGGTAAGTGTGTGACCAATAGTGGTAAATGCGAGGAAGTATATTGATATCGACCTGGTCCGCGAAGATTTCCTGCTCGCGGCGCA
>CAMLSI010000197.1 GCA_946482585.1 uncultured Lysobacteraceae bacterium | reverse complement strand
TGGGCGAGGCGGAAGCGGAACTTCACGCTCGGGCCGGCGAGCGACTGGATGTCGACCACCGACTTCACGTACGGCGAACCCTCGGCACACCAGGCCTGCAGGCCCTGGATCGGATTGCTGTACTGCGTCGACACCGGGCCGTTGTACGGATCGGTCAGCAGCCCCGTCGTGACCTGAGTCCAGGTGGCGCCGTTGTCGGTCGAGCGCTCGAGGATCGCGCCGTCGAAGCAGCCCGTCGAGGACGACTCGATCGACTGCTTGTTCCAGAACGCGAGCGTGAGGTTGGACAGACCCGACGGCACCGCGATCGCCGGCGAGACCAGGACCTGGTCGTTGACGACGCTGAAGTTGTTCGACTGCCACGCACGCGTGCCGCCGTGCGGCGCGCCCGTGCCGCGCGTCCACGAATCCGTGCCGGCGAGGCCCGAATGCGTCCAGCCGTTGTCGCTGTTCTCCATGTCGTCCGTGAACGCGACGGTCTGCGTGCTGTCGACCGGGCAGTCACCCGGCTGCGGCGTCGTCGTGAACATGTTGCCGGTCGCCGTCGGCGACTCGAAGCCGTTCGCGAAGATGCGATCGGCCGGCGGCGTCGTGCCGCCGGTGCCGCAGGCGTTCGACGCATAGACGCGCCAGTAGAAGCGCTGGCCGCCCGGCAGATCCGGCGTCACCGTCCAGCTCGTCTGCGCCGTCGTCGTGGTCGCGAACACGGTGGAGAAGTCTGCGTTGCGCGAGACGATCACCGTATAGCTTTCGGCCTGCGGCACCGCGTTCCAGGTCAGGGTCGGGTTCGACGGCTGGTTGGTCGCGCCGTTGGCCGGCGTGGCCAGCGTCGGGATCGCCGGCGCCGTGGTATCGACGGTGATGTCGAGACCGAACGTCTTGGTGATCGCCCCCGAAATGCCGGTGAGCGTCGTGGTGTACGCACCGGCCGGTGTCGACGCCGTGTTGCTCAGGTTGAACGTCGCCGTGCCCGGCGGCGTCACTGTCGTCGGCGTGACGCCGGCGGTCGAACCCGTCGGCGCGCCGCTGACGCTCAGATTGACCGGCGTGTTGTAGCCGGTGATCTGACCGACGGTGATCGGCGTCGAGAAGGTGCTGCCCGCACAGATGCGCGTGTCCGGCGTGGTCGCATTCAGCGTGAACGACGGCTGGCGCGAGCAGTTGTAGCAGGTGATCGCAAAGTCCTGGTCGGTCGCGTCGCCGCTGTTCGGCACGCCGTCGCCCGAGATCGCAGTGCCCGTCACGCGGATCGTGAGGTCGCCGCCGGTACCGGCCGGCAGGAACACGGCTTCGTAGTTGTTCTTCGTGTCGGCCGCACCACCGGTCACGCTCCACTGGTTCGTGAAGACGTTGCCGAGGTAGGTATTGGCGCCGTTGACGACGCGCAGGTCGAGGTTGTTGACCTGCGGAGCCGTCGAGTTCAGCGCGCCCGGCGCATCGGTGTACGCCATCGCGACACGGACCGGCTTGGTCGGATCGGCCACGCCCACGGTGATCTCATAGAACTCGCCCGTGTTGTTCAGCGTCTGGTCCTGGTCGACGAGCACCTTCGGCGTCGCGTCGAACATGAGCGTCAGGTTCGGCATGCCGTAACCCTGATCGTTGCTCGGCAGGTTGTCGTTGGCGTCGACGCCGGTCAGGTAGGTCGGATGACCGATGAGCCAGGTCTTCATGAGCGCCGGGCTCGGCACGCGCGAACCGCCGACTTCGTCGATGGTGCCCGCGGCCGCACCGACGCCGCCGCGCTCGATCCACCAGTAGGCCAGCGAGGCCGCACCGGCGACGGCCGGGGTCGAATGGCTGGTACCGGACGAGGCGGCGAACAGGGTCTGCGCCGGCGGGTAGTACTGGTCGCAGACGCCATTGCCGTTGTAGCCCGAGAACAGGCTCGCGCGCGCCTGGACGTGCGTGCCCGGAGCGATGACTTCCGGCTTGGCGCGCTGGCCCGGCGCCGGGCCGCGGCTGGAGAAGCCGACCACGTCCATGGCGTTGTCGGCGTCGGTCGGGCCCGAGTTGCAGCCGTCGGTCCAGCCCGGACGCACGTTCTCGGACGCGCCGACCGTGATCACGTTCTTGCCCGCGCCCGGCGAGGACACGGTCGACGGACCCGGGCCGTCGTTCGCGGCGGCGAACAGCTGGATGATTTCCTGGTTGCCCGCAACCGTCAGGTCCGCATCGCGCGTACCGATGTCGTAGGCCTGATCCGAATCGTCATAGACGGTCGGCGGCGTCGTCGCGCCCCAGGAGTTCGTGTTGATGCGCGCGCCCCTGGTGTAGACGCTCTTGATCACGCCCGCGTCGGTGTTGCCGCAAGCGGTGATGCTGTAGCCCGGCACGAAGATCGCCGTGCTCGCGACGCGGCCGAACGGATTCACGCCCAGGCCGAGCTGATAGCCGTCGGCGTCGCGGTTCGGCGAACCGGCCGTCACGTCGTAGCCGGCAACGATGCCGCCGTTGAGCGCGCCGTGACCGTCGACGGCGCCGACCGTGTTCGTGGCCGAGCTCGAACAGTTGTTGAAATAGGCCACGCGGCTCGGATTGGCGACGACGCCGCCCACGTGCAGCATCTGGTCGGCCGTGTTGACCACGGTCGGCCCGGTGCCGCCTTCATGGATCGGGCTGTCGGTCACGTCGACGATCGGGTACTGCGACGGGTCGGTCGAGAAGCCGCGCGCCGTGAGCCAGCTGATGTAGTTCGAGGCCGGAGCCGGAGCCGGCGGCGGAATCGCGCCGGTCAGGATGAAGTTCTGCTTTTCGTCGAGCAGGCGGAACACGTTCTGCGGCAGCACCGCGACGACGTCGTCACGCTCGGCGATCGCGGCGATGTCCGACAGGCGCACGCGCAGCTTGATGTTCTGGAACGCGAGCACCGGATGCCACTGGAGGTTCAGCTTGCCGTCGCCGACCGGGCCGAGCTGGTTCGGCGCGAGGCGCGCACGCTCGCCGATGAACTTCTGCGTTTCCTCGGCGCGGGCATGACGGTACATCTGCACCGTGATATCGACTTCTTCGTTGCTCGCGCCGGCTTCGACGCGCGCCGCCAGGCGCGGTTCGACCTTGAGGTAGCCGTAGAACGGCGCCGAGAACTGCAGCCAGCTGGAACGCGTGCGCAGGTTGTCGAGTTCGGTGCGTCCGGACGCATCGGCCCAGACGATGTAGCCGTTGCTGGCGATGTACTGCAGCGGCTTGACGCCGCGTGCGGTCAGTTCGTCGAGCCAGCTCTGCTGCACCGGACCGTTGAACTGCACGAGCTGCAGCGCTGCGCCGGTCGGCGCCCGCAGGGTGAACGGAGCCTCGGCACGCATCGTGTCGCGCTGGGTGTCGAACGGCCGAGCCAGGAACAGCATGTTCGCTTCCGCTTCGGCGACTGTCGTCGCGCCGGCGGTCTGGATAAAGGATATGGGCAGGCCGGAGACACCGGCCGCGCCGACGAGCGCGGCTAGAATCGCCGCCGTGATTGGCTTACGCATGGAACCCCCACAGGTGAGAAAACGGTCCGACGCATCAAAGACGTGGCCCTGCTCTCACGGTTCCCTGGCTGCCGTGGCGAGGCCACCACCGCGCGACGCGACGAGGGCCGAAAGCCGCCGTCGCCGCCGCTGTCCACACGCGCTGGCGCATCCACACCCGACAATGCGTCAACGCATGCAACCTTCGTAAATTCGCACAATGCACCGGCGCTTGGCATGGCCCTGAGCGCCGAGACATCACCTGCAGAAATATAGCCCCAAGACGCATACGTATCCGCCCGGAGACTTAGCGGCATGAGCCGAACGAGAACCCTGTCACTGTTTCTGCTGCTCGCTCTGCCGCTGATCGGCCACGCGAAGACCTGTCTGGTCCTCGGCGGCGGCGGCGCGCGCGGCGCGGCGCACATCGGCGTGCTCAAGGTGCTCGAACGCGAGCGCATTCCGATCGACTGTATCACCGGCACCTCGATGGGGGCGATCGCCGGCGGCCTGTATGCCGCGGGTTACGACGCGGACGCGATCGGCGCGGTTCTCCAAGGCATCGACTGGAAGGACATGTTCCGCGACGACCCGCCGCGCGAAGAATTGCCGATGCGGCGCAAGGAAGACGAACTGCGCTTCCTCGGCGGCATCGAACTGGGGCTCAAGGACGGCAGCATCGCATTGCCTCGCGGCCTGGTGCAGGGTCAGAAACTGCAGTTGCTGCTGCGCCGCCTGCTGCTGTCGACCACGTCGCTGTCGGATTTCGACCAGCTGCCGATTCCGTTCCGGTCGGTCGCGACCGACATCGGCAACGGCGAGAAAGTCGTGTTCGCCGACGGCGACCTCGCGATGGCGATCCGCGCGTCCATGTCCGTGCCCGGCGCGTTCGCGCCGATCCGTTACCGCGGCCGGCTCATGGTCGACGGCGGCATCGTGGACAACGTGCCGATCGACATCGCCCGCGACATCGGCGGCACACGGCTCATCGTCGTCAACGTCGGCGAACCGCTCGTGAGCGAGGACAAGCTCAATTCACCGTTCAGCATCGCCAACCAGATGCTGTCGACCCTGATGAAGCGCGAGACCGACGCGCAGCAATCGACCTTGAACGTGGACAGCGACGTGCTGCTGGTTCCCGACATGGGCGACATGGGCAGCGCCGAATTCCATCGCGCCGACGAAGCCGTCGCCGCCGGCATGCGCGCGGCCGAAGCCGAACTCGCGGCGCTGCGCCGCTTCAGCGTCGGCGAAGCCGAGTACGCTGCGTTCCAGGCACGCCACCGGCAGCGCGCGTTCGATGCGCCGCTGATCGCTTTCCTCGATGTGCTGCGCGGGCGCAGCCGCACCGCGGCCTATGTCGAACAGCGCCTGTCGGACGTCGTCGGCGAACCGCTCGACACGGCCCAGCTCGAGAAAGACATAGGCCTGGCCTACGGCGACGGCAGTTACGAACGCATCACCTACGAGATCGAGCAGCGCGACGGCAAGACCGGCCTCGCGGTACAGCCGGTCGACAAGGGTTGGGGCCCGAACTTCCTGCGTTTCGGTCTGCGCCTCTCCGACGATTTCGCCGGCCGCAACAGCTACCAGCTCATCGGCGAAGTGAACTTCACTGGCCTCAATGAACACGGCGGCGAATCGCGCAACCGCGTCGAACTCGGCCGCGTGACCGGCCTGCACGGGGAGTTCTACCAACCGTTCGGCGATTCCGGACAGTTCTACGTCGCGCCCTATCTCGACTACGCCGCATATAACTTCCCGCTCGGCGCCGACGGCACATCGGCCAACAGCGCGATCGCCGAGTACCGCCGCAGCCGCTCGACCGCCGCGGTCGACCTCGGCTACACGCCGAACTCCACCTGGCGCCTGTCGACCACGCTCGGCTACAGCTACGACGAGGCGCGCCGCCGCGTCGGCACGCCGGACCTGCCCGGCACCGTCAGCAACACCTACGGCAGCCTGCAGTTGCGCGCGACGCGCGACAGTCTCGACGATTCGGGTTTCCCGAGCCGCGGCACGCGGCTGGACCTTTCGCACGAATTCCTGTTCGGCGCCGAGAACGCAGGCACGTCCGACGTGTCGCGACTGAGCTGGGACACCGCGTTTTCCCACGGCGCGAACCGCTGGCTGCTCGGCGCGCGCATCCACTCGGCCGGCGGCGACGACGCGCTGCTGTCGACGTTCGGCACGCTCGGCGGTCTCGGCAATCTGTCGGGCTTCACCGAGAACCAGTTGCTCGCCAACCAGATCGCGCTCGGCCGCCTCGTCTACTACCGCCGGCTGACCGACGCGACGCGGCTGATTTCGGTGCCGGTCTATCTCGGCGGCAGTCTCGAAGCCGGGGGTGTCTGGGATTCGCGCGAAGCGATCAATCGCGAGGACCTGATCGGCGCCGGCAGCGTGTTCGTCGGCGTCGATACCTTCCTCGGGCCGATGTTTCTGGGCTTCGGCCATGCCGAAGGCGGCAACAACTCGTTCTACCTGAGTTTCGGCTCGCTGCTGCGTTCGGATCCGTAGGGCGGGTTTCCCACAAGTACAATTGGCGGTCGCAGCGGCCGCGTACTACGCTTCCGCCGATTCCACGAGCCGCGCTGCCGCACAGGCGCGGTCTCCGCTCGCTCCAGCCGAAAAGGACGCCCCGTGAAAAAGGTCTACCCCTCCGCCGCCGAAGCCCTGGACGGCCTTCTGTTCGACAACATGACCCTCGCCGCCGGCGGCTTCGGCCTCTGCGGCATTCCGGAAAACCTGATCCAGGCACTCAAGGAAGCCGGCACCAAGGGCCTGACCATCGTCGGCAACAATGCCGGCGTCGACGACTTCGGCATGGGCCCGCTGCTGAAGACGCGCCAGGTCAAGAAAGTCATCGCCTCCTATGTCGGCGAAAACAAGGAGTTCGAGCGCCAGGTGCTCGCCGGCGAACTCGAACTCGAACTCACGCCCCAGGGCACGCTCGCCGAACGGCTGCGCGCCGGCGGCGCCGGCATTCCGGGCTTCTATACGCGCACTGCGTTCGGCACCAAGCTCGCCGAGAAGCGCGAGACCAAGGACTTCGACGGCAAGGAGTACGTGCTCGAACCCGCGATCACGGCCGACGTGTCCATCGTGAAGGCCTGGAAGGGCGACAAGTTCGGCAATCTGGTCTATCGAAAAACCGCGCGGAATTTCAATCCGATGATCGCGACCTGCGGCAAGATCACGGTCGCGGAAGTCGAGGAACTCGTCGAGACCGGAGAGCTCGACCCCGACCAGATCCACACGCCCGGCATCTATGTCGACCGCATCATCCAGGGCAAGAACTACGAAAAGCGCATCGAATTCCGCACGGTGACCGGCGGCGCGCCGTCGGGCAAGGAAAGCCCGGTACGCGAGATGATGGCCCGCCGCGCCGCGAAGGAACTGCGCGACGGCTATTGCGTCAACCTCGGCATCGGTATTCCCACGCTCGTTGCGAACCACATCCCGGCCGGCGTCAACGTGACGCTGCAGTCGGAGAACGGCCTGCTCGGCATCGGCCCGTTCCCCACCGAAGACAAGGTCGACGCGGATCTCATCAACGCCGGCAAGCAGACCATCACCGCGATCCCGGGTTCGAGCTTCTTCTCGAGCGCCGACTCGTTCGCGATGATCCGCGGCGGCCATATCGACCTGTCGATTCTCGGCGGTCTCGAGGTCTCCGAGAACGGCGACCTCGCGAACTGGATGGTGCCCGGCAAGATGGTGAAAGGTCCGGGCGGCGCGATGGACCTCGTCTCGGGCGTCAAGCGCGTCGTCGTGCTCATGGAGCACACCGCGAAGGACGGCTCGCCGAAGATCCTGCCCGAATGCGCGCTGCCGCTGACCGGCAAGAACGTCGTCGATCTCATCATCACCGACCTCTGCGTGTTCGAGGTCAAGGACGGCGGCGGCCTGCGCCTGATCGAGCTCCACGACGGCGTGAGCCTCGAGGACGTGAAGACCAAGACCGGCTGCACGTTCGAGATCGCGGAAGGATTGACCTGAATCGAACGGCGGCGCGCGCACTGCGCGTCGTCGCCTGAACACGCCGGACCCGGCGCCATCCGCAATGGCGCCGGGCGTCGTCGTGCGCCGCCGTTGCGCCGCCGTGGCGCACTCCATCACTCACGCATCGGCACGAGCCGCGACGCGCGGCCGCGTCTCAGCGCACGCCGGTTTCGCGCGCTGGCTTCGCCCTGATCCACCTCTGTCTGCAACAGCCTGCGTCCGGCCGGCGAGGCCGTCGACGCGCATCGCGGCACGTACACGCCGCGGCTCTGCATCCGCTGACGGAGTGATCTCATGTTCACTGATACGCAAGCGCGGCCCGTTTCGGGCCGCTATTACCCGTTGACCTTCGCCCAACTCGTGCATCGCGTCGCCGGATTCCCGAGCGAAGCTCACCGCTGCCACACCGGGAATCGCATCCGGGCACACCTGCGCAACAGTCTCGTCGAAACGGCGCTTGGCCACCAATTGTGCACATTGTCGCCAAAACGCTATCTGGCCGTTCTGTCGCTGCCCGACAACGTGCCCGTAGCGCTGGGCCGACGAGCGCTCGCGTGCGCGCTCGAATGCATGATCGCTTTCGGCGAATCCGGTCCGCTGCAATTGCGGGCCGATCGGGCACAAACGTTCTATCGCGCGTTTCTCGGCCCACTCGGGCGGCTCACGATTACCCGCGACGTGAGACATCGGGGAGGACTCGGCTGGAGCCCCTGCGACCTGGGGCAAGTGATCGCGCTGTCGCATCGATACCGCCGCTGCCTCCGTCAGGAGGTCATCGTGCGCACGACGCTGCAAAGCCGCCGACTGTGGCGATGACTTGTGCATTCCGAGACGGCACGAGTTTCGCCATGCCGTCGCCGGAAGCGGTGGCACGGACGGCTCCCGCCTCCGTCCTGCGACGCTCTCGCGCGCCACGGCGTCGGAACCGGGCATCGTCATCGACCGGAGCCGTCCATGTCCTCGTTCCCGAAAATCGATTCGCCCTGCCCGCTGCGCTGGAAATCCGCCCCGAGCGCAGGGCGCGATTTCTGCACGCAATGCCGCCGCCGCGTGCACAACCTCGATGCGATGAGCGAAGACCGGCGTCGCGCGCTGCTGGCCGGTTGCGAGACGGACATCTGCGTGTCGTACTCGGTGCCGCGGCGCCTTGCGGCCGCGGGACTCGGGCTCGCAGCCGCGCTGAGTTTCGGCGCGGCCGCCGCGGAAGTGCCGGCGGATCGTTCGCCGGTCGCGGCGCAGACACTGATTCCGTCCGAAGCCGAGGCCGACTGCGCGACCGAAGACACCAAGGAAACCGAGATCATTGAAATCCTGGTCGGCGGCGTGCGCGATCCACGTTCGGCGGAATGGCACGACGCCGGCAATCTGCCCGAGATTCCGCTCGCCGGCGCGGATGCGTTCGACGACGCGGCCGAGTTCGGGGCGCCGCCGGCGGCGCGGTCCGACTGAGTCGACACGGCGCGACGGACCACGTCGCCAGCATGGCAAGATTGCGCACCGTTTCTGTCGCGCGCGCCCATGTCCTCGCATCGCATCGAATCGTCACGCCGCCGGCGCCCGCGCCGCCGGTTTCTCGTTGGCCTGTTCGCGATCGCCGCCGTGCCGCTCGCGGGATTCCTCCACTACCGCATCGACGAAGCCCCCTCGGGTGCGGCGCAAAGCGCGGCTGCACGCCCGCCGCGCGCGGTTGCGGATGCGGACAATGCCTGGCTCTACCTGATCGGACTCGGCGCCGCCGATGGCGCCGATCCGGTCAAAGCCGGACGCGCCCGTGTC
>CAMLSI010000196.1 GCA_946482585.1 uncultured Lysobacteraceae bacterium | reverse complement strand
CGCTCGCCTTCCTTGCGGATCTCGTCGGCCTCGTCGATGTCGTACTCGTCACCGATGTCGCCGACGATCTGCTCGAGCACGTCCTCGATGGTCAGCAACCCGGAGACGCCGCCGTATTCGTCGACGACGATGGCCATGTGGTTGTGCGAGAGCCGGAATTCCTTGAGCAGGATGTTGAGCTTCTTGGACGCTGGTATCAGTGCGACGGGTCGCAGCAGCATGCGGATGTCGGCGTGCACGCCGTCGGCAAGGCAGCGCAGCAGATCTTTGGCGAGCAGGATGCCGAGGATCTCGTCCTTTTCGTCGCCGTGCACCGGAAAGCGCGAATGGCCCGACTCGATGACGATCGCGAGGGTCTCGTTGAACGGCGCGTTCGCCGCAAGGCTGACGACCTGCCCGCGCGGGACCATGACGTCGGCGACGGTGAGGTCGGCGACCTCGATCGCGCCCTCGACCATGGAGAGGGTGTCGTTGGAGAGCAGACCGTTGGCCTGCGCCTGGCGCAGTTCTTCGAGCAGCTCTTCGATATTTCGCGGTTCGCCCGACAGTGCCTGGCTCAGACGCTCGAACCAGGAACGGTGGGCGGGCGTACTAGGGTGGTCCTCGCTCATCAGTCGCGGCAGCATGCCCGGTAGGGGCGGGAGGCCGAGTGTAGCAGAGCGCCGCGCGAGCGCCATGACGGACGCGACGCCAGTGAGACTTGAGGAAACAATGGCTTAGGCGCGACGACCCTCCCCGGGACGGGAGGGCCTTCGCATCACTGGAACCCGTTCGCGAAGATGCGGTCGCTGCCGACTGGCGGCAGGTCGGTGCCCTGGAAGATGCCGAGCGGCGTATAGCCCGAGTAACCCGGGAACGCGTAGTACACGTTCGGGTTGCGCAGTCGCCGGATGACGGCTTCGGACATCACGCGGCGATAGTCGGTCGTGACCATCACGTCCGCGCCTTCGAACAGCTGCCCTGTCGCGAGGCCGGCGAAGGTGCCGAAGGTCTGGCCGCCGTTCACCGAGCCGCCGAGCGCCATCATGATGTTGCCGTAGCCGTGGTCGGTGCCGCCGTCGTCGTTCTCGCGCACGCGGCGGCCGAATTCGCTCATGACGACGATGTTCGTCGTCGTCGCGTAGTTCGCCGCGCCGGCGCCGTTGAGGTCGGTGTAGAACGCGCTCAGCGCTTTCGACAGCTCTTCTACCTTGTTGCCGAAGAAATCGTAGGTGTTGGCCGGGCTGCCCTGGCCGTCGTGGGTATCCCAGCCGCCGAGATCGATCGTCGCAATACGCAGGCCGACGTCGCGCTTGATCAGCTGCGCGAGCATCTTCAGCTGTTGCGCGAAGTTGCTGCCCGAGTCGTACACCGCGCCGTTGGCCGGCGCATAGGCGGCGAAGTCGATCGGCTTGATCACGTTGAGCGCATCGATGGTCTGGCGTCCGGCTTCCTCGAACGCGCCGGCCTCGCTCCAGAGGTCGGGCAGCATGCCGAAGATGCCGCGCGCGCCCGGCGGTGCGGTCGTGCGGAAATCCGGTTCGACGTTCCAGGCCCACGAGCCCGAGTCGATGCGGAAATCCGCGCCGCTGCTCATCGTGATCGTTTCGGTGCTGCCGAGCAGGCTGGTCGCGGTGATGCTGCCGGCGCTGACCGCGGGGATCTGCACCGTGCCCGGCAGGTTCGCGCTTTCGAGCACGCGCGTGAGCCAGCCCACACCGCCACCCTGGCCGGCGAGACCGACTTCCATGTTCGCCTGTGCGTCGAAATGGCTGCGCGTGACCGGCGCCGGCATGCCGGCGCCGAGCACGACGGCCAGCTTGTTGCCGGTATAGAGATCGCGCAGTTGCGTCGCGCGCGGATGCAATCGCCACTGGTCGCCGCTGACTGCGAGGCCGGCACCGGTGCCGCTCAGCGGCACCTTCAGGCTGGGGCGCGCGGTCTCGTAGGCGCCGCGGTTCACATTGCTGCCGCCCGGCGAGAACAGGCTGAGCCCGTCCATGCCGCCGCGCAGGTAGACCACGACGAGCGTGTCGTAGCTGTTGGCCTGGCTCGCGGCGAACGCGAGCTTGCTCGTGCCGGCCAGGGCGATCGCGCCGCCGCCGGCGCCGCAGGTCTTGAGGAAATCGCGACGATCGAACATACGGGTCTCCTCAGCGGCGCAGGTTGTCGGGGCTGCACAGGATCAGCGCGATCGTGGAGCGCAGACGCGACTGGGTGTAGTGGTTCTTGAGATTCGGATTGCTGCCGCCGGCCCAGACTTCGTTGAGCGTGAGCACTTCATTCGGCCCCGCGTTCTGGCGCAGGAAGTCGATGGCCTTGGTGTAGATCGGCTCGGGCCGGAAACCGATGATCAGATCGCACCAGTAATTCACGATCGCGGTCGCGGTGCGGCCGGCGGCCGGAATCGCCGCGTTCGTGCGGCCGAGAATGTCGATGACGTAGGGACGCGCGGTGTCGTGGCCGACCTGCTGATGGATCTCGGTCAGGCGCACGAGCATCTTCCAGGTCATCGCGAGACTGCCGGTACTGGCCCAGGCCGAGGCGCGATCCGGATAGCCGTTCGGTGCGGGCCAGTAGAACTTGCGTTGGCCGGCCTGCTGCACGCGCGAGTTGATTTCGTCCTTGGTCGACCAGTCGGAGCCGTAGGTCGCGAGCGTCGGCGTGAATTCGGCGAGCGTGCCGCGCAGGGCACTGACGAGCGCGTTGTACGGCCGCTTGACCTTGGTTCCCCAGGTGTTCTTGAACTCGTTGCTGAGCAGGATCGCGCGCGTGACCTGCTTGAGCTGGTCCGGCGCCTGCCAGGTATTCTGGAACAGCGTGGCGATGCTGCTGACCAGGCTGGCCGGCGGATCGTCGCCGATGAAGCGGCGGCAGAGCTTGCGCGCGACGAAGGTCGCCGTGCCCGGATGCGCGGCGAGCAGATCGAACAGCTTGAAACCGTCCTGCTGGCCCTGGTCCGGCGCGAAGCGGCGATTGAGCACGTACTTGGTGAAGCGGTCGTGCCAGTCGGCCGAATCGCGGAACACGAAGGTGCCGTCGTTGTCGGCCGGATACAGCCAGTGGCCGTTCTTGATGGTCCAGCCGGTCAGCGCGCGCGTCGATTCGTAGACGTCTTCGTCGACGTACTTGAGCCGCGCGGTCTGGCCGTCGCCGATGACGCCGACCGGCAGCGAGGGATCGGTCGGGTCCATGACGCCGGCGTAGTTCTCCGCGCCGAGCGTGTGCAGCTCGATGAGCTCGCGCGCGTAGTTCTCGTTCGGCCCGGCCACCGTGCTCGCGTAGAGATCGAGGTAGTACATCATCGTGGTCGAGCGCGCGACCGCCTCGAGCATCGTGCGGAAATTGCCGAACACGTTCGGGCGGATCACGTCGCGGTCGTAGTGCACGAACAGCGGGCCGGCGTCGTAGTCCCAGCCGTAGGTGCTGAAGTGGTCGTGCCAGAAGTCGCTCATGACTTCGAACAGCTGGCGCTGCGAATAGACCGCACGGATCGTCGTCGCGCACTCGATCTCGGCGATCGGCTGCATGCGCAGCGCATGGTTGTTGGTGATGGCGTGGTGCTGGCTCCAGAGCTGCGGGAGCGTCTTGCCGAGTGTCGTGAAACCCGCCGACGCGATGCGCGCATCGCAGGCGGTGTCGCTGATCGCGGCCGGATCGAGCTGGCGCGTGACCCAGCTCTGCCAGCGATCGTCGTCGGTGGCGCCCGGCAGGCTGTAGAACGCGACGTAGTCGCCCTGGTTGAAACCGAACGTCGCCTTCTGCAGCCAGCGCACGATGCCGGGAGGCATCGCCAGATTCGGTTGCGGTGCGGCCTTCGTCGCCTGCACCGGCGCCTTGCCGGGGCGGCGCATCGCGGCGGGTTCGATCAGGCCGATCGCGCCGGCCAGCGACTGGATCAGTTGCCGGCGACTGAGGACTTGGCTCGCAAATACGCTGGCCATGGCGTTTCCAGAGACGTGGGATCCGCCGAGCCTAGACCGTACGCCAATGAATGTCGTGAAGACGATCCCAGATCGACTTAGGTCGAGGATGAGCGGTAGCGGTGTTCCGTCAGACGACCCGCGGTTCGGCCTCGAGCGCGACGCCGAAGCGCTCGGCGACGCCGGCCTGCACGCGCTGCGCGAACGCCCAGAGTTCGGCGCCGCTGGCGTGGCCGTGATTGACCAGCACCAGCGCATGCTGCGCGGCGATGCCCGCGTCGCCGTCGCGGAGTCCCTTGAAGCCGGCCTGTTCGATGAGCCACGCCGCCGACAGCTTGCAGCGGCCGTCGCCGAGCGGCCACAGCGGCAGCGCCGCATGCGCCTGCTTCAGCGCCGCGCCGGTGGCCGCATCGACCACGGGATTCTTGAAGAAACTGCCGGCGTTGCCGATCACGGCCGGATCGGGCAGCTTGCGCCGGCGCAGCCGCGAGATCGCTTCGGCCACGAGCGCCGGGGTCGGTTCGCCCGTCGCCATCGCGGCCAGCTCTTCGCGCACGCCGGCGTAGTCGAGCCGCAGCGCCGGCTCGCGCGGCAGGCGCAGGTGCAGCGCGGTCACGATATAGCGCGCGGGGTCGCGCTTGAAAATCGAGTCGCGATAGGCGAAGCCGCAGGCCGCCCGGTCGAGCCGCACGAGTGCCTTCGTCCCGCGATCCCAGGCTTCGACCGCGTCGACGAATTCGCCGAGCTCCACGCCGTACGCGCCGATGTTCTGGATCGGCGCGGCGCCGACCGTGCCCGGAATCAGCGCGAGATTTTCGAGTCCGGCGAGGCCACGGCCCAGGGTCCAGTGCACGAGGTCGTTCCAGTTCTCGCCGGCCTCGGCGCGCACGAGCGCGTGACCGTCGCGCTCGCCGGTGATGGCGATGCCGCGCGTGGACAGGGTCAGTACCGCGCCGGGTACGTCGCGCGTCAGCAGCAGGTTGCTGCCTTCGCCGAGCACGAGCAGCGGCGCATTGGCGATCAGCGGGAACGCGAGCACCTCCGCCAGCGCGTTCGCCGCGCGCACGTCGACGAGCAGCGCCGCGCGCGCAGCCACGCGCAGCGTGTTGCGGCCGGCCAGCGAGGCATCTTCGAGGATGCTGTAGCCGTTGCCGTCGAGGCGCGCCGGCGCGACGCGGAAGTCGCTCATTTCCGCGTTTCCGCGCGGGCGCGCAGCCTCGCCACGCAGTCGCCGATCAGCGCTGGACCGCGGTAGATCAGGCCGCTGTAGATCTGCACGGCGGTCGCTCCCGCGTCGCATTTCGCGGCCGCATCGGCGCCGCTGAGGACGCCGCCGACGCCGACGAGCGGAATGCGTCCGGCCAGGCGTTGTGCCATGCCGGCGAGCACGGCGGTCGAGCGCGCGAATAGCGGGCGTCCCGACAGGCCGCCGGTCTCGTTCGCGAGCGGATGACCGGCGACCGCGTCGCGCGCGATCGTCGTATTCGTGCAGATCAGGCCGTCGATGCCGGTCGCGCGCAGCACGTCGGCGATCGCGTCGAGTTCGGCGTCGCCGAGGTCCGGCGCGATCTTGAGCAGCATGGGCTTGCGCGCACCGTGTTGCGCGGCGAGCCGTTCCTGGCGCTCGCGCAACGTCGAAATGAAGCGCTTGAGTGTTTCTTCTTCCTGCAGGTCGCGCAGACCTTGCGTGTTCGGCGAGGAGATGTTGACCGTCACGTAGCTCGCGCGTGCGTAGACACGGTCGAGGCAGAACAGGTAGTCGTCGACGGCGTTCTCGTTCGGCGTGTCTTTGTTCTTGCCGATGTTGATGCCGAGTACGCCGGTGAATCGTGCGGCTTCCGCGTTCTTCACCAGTGCATCGACGCCGGCGTTGTTGAAGCCCAGGCGGTTGATGATCGCGTCGTGCTCAGGCAGGCGGAACAGGCGCGGTTTCGGATTGCCGGCCTGCGGCCGCGGCGTCGTGGTGCCGACTTCGACGAAGCCGAACCCCAGAGCGGCCAGTGCGTCGACGTGTGCCGCGTTCTTGTCGAGGCCCGCGGCGAGCCCGACCGGATTCGGCAGGGTGATGCCGCACAGCCCGGTAGTCAGCGGCGCCGGCCGTGTCGCGAGCAGCGGATTGAGGCCGGTGCGGTAGGCGAGTTCCATCGACGACAGGGCGAGCTCGTGCGCCTTTTCGGCGTCGAGGCAGAACAGGAACGGGCGGGCGAGCTGATACATGCGGAAGCAACGGCGGCGCGGGGCGCGCATCGTGCCACGGATGCGACTCGGGTTCACCGTCGGAGCCCGGTTAGGCCGGCCGGCCTAGCCCCGCTGCGCCCGTGCGGCATGACGTGTATCCGGGATGAACGGGCGTTTGAAAGTACCCATGCGCGGACCGGTCGCCGCGTACTAGGATTCGCGCCGGACGGGGGAGTCGTACCATAACGGAGCTTTCCCGTGAAAATTAGAAATATCCACGTTTACCATCGTATTGCCGTGCACGGCCTGGCCGCCGGCATCGTCGCGGCGCTCGCCGCAGGCGCTTCGCCTGAAGCGGCGGCGAGCGCGTTCCAGCTCAAGGAAAACAGCGTCAAGGCGCTGGGCCGCGCGTTCGCCGGTTCCGGTGCGGCGCCCGGCGACGCGGCCGTCGTCGTCAACAATCCGGCGGCGATGAGCGAAGTCGATCGCGCGATCTTCCAGGCCGATGTGACCGGCGTGCAGTTCAGCACCGAATATTCCGGCACGGGTGCCGATGCGACAGGCCGACCGCTCAGCGGCGGTGACGGCGGCAACGGCGGCGTCACCAAGCCGATTCCGGCGCTCTACTACATCACGCCGCTCAGCGACGACTGGCGCCTCGGTTTCGCGATCAGCGCGCCGTTCGGTTTCGAGACCGACTACGACCAGGGCTGGGTCGGCCGCTACAGCGCGTACACGTCGATGTTCCAATCCGTCGACCTGACCGCATCGACTTCGTATCGCCTCAACGACCAGCTGTCAGTCGGCGCGAGCATCGTCGCCCAGCGCACCAAGGCCGAGCTCACGCAGGCGGTCGATTTCGGTGCGATTCTCGCAGCGGGCGGCGCGCCGGTCGCGCCGCAATCGCAGGACGGTTTCGCGCGCGTCGACGGCGATGACTGGGGTTGGGGCTGGGGTGTCGGCCTGCTCTGGAAGCCGACCGACAGCGATCGCATCGGCCTCAATTTCCACTCGCAGGTCGTGCACACCTTGTCCGGCACGGGCCACTTCGAGGTGCCGGCCGCGGTGACCGCGCTCAATCCGGCGCTCGGCAACGCCGTATTCGTCGACACGCCCGGAACCGCGGGCTTCACCACGCCGGCGAACGCCTCGGCGAGCTGGTGGCATACCTTCAACGAGCGCTTCAGCCTCGGCGCCGACGTCGGCTATACGCGCTGGTCGACGTTCCAGGATCTCGTCGTCGACTACGCCAATCCGGCGCAGCCGAACACGGTCGAAGCGTTCGACTGGCAGGACACCTGGTTCGGTTCGATCGGCATGGAATACCGCTTCGATCCGGCCTGGGTGCTGCGCGCCGGCGTCGCGGTGGACGGTTCGCCGACGCAGGTCGCGACACGCACGCCGCGCGTTCCGGACGGCACGCGCCGCTGGGTCACGGTCGGCCTCGGCTACGCGCCCAGCGACACGACGAGCGTCGATTTCGGCTACGGCCACATCTTCGTCAACGATGCCGAAATCAGCACGCGCACGGCGACCGGCAATCGCCTCGCCGGCAGTTTCGAGAGCAGCGGCAACCTGCTCGGCGTGTCGGCGCAGTTCAAGTTCTGACACGCAGGCTGCGGTTCGCCCACGGGCGGACCGCAGCATCGACGTCTTCGAGGCGTCGCGACGCCTCGATGCCGCGACGTGCGGTTCGCTGCGCCCGCCACGGCCTAGGGTTCGAACGCGTTGCGAAACAGCCGGTCTTCCGCGGCGGCATCGACGGCGAGCCCTTTCGCGATGACTTCGACTTCGGCGAGTCCGGCCGCGGCCGCGCCGTCGAAGGTGCCGGTCGTGCCGAGGATTTCCACGCGCACGCGGCGCGCGGCCACGTCGGGAAAACCGACATCGGTGCCGAACAGCAGCAGACTTCCGGTCGTGCGCGTGTCGAGCACGGCGCCGCTCGCGTCACGCGCGGTCACGCGCGTCGACGTGACCTGCAGGCTGCTGTTCGCTTCGTCGCCCGGGCGCGGGTTGTACAGGCGCACACGGCGCACGGCTACGGGTACCGGAAATTCGAGCTCGACCCATTGGTCCGCGACCTGGCCCGGTGCCGACGTCCAGTAGCTGCGGATCGCGCCGAGAAAGACCTTGCGGTCGACGAGTCCGTCGCGGCTGCCGCCGGGGCGCGTCGAGCTCGCGTGCAGTTGCACGCCGGGTGCGAGATTCGACCAGGGCGCGTCGGCGTCGCCCGGGACCGGGATCAAGGTGTGTCCCGCATGGCATCCGCTGCACTGCGCCGCAACGCCGGCGCGATCGTGATTCATGCCGGCGACGTGCGCGCGGCCGTCGCCGCGCGGCCAGCCGGTGCGCGGCACGACGTAGCCCGCGCTCGCGGCACTGCGCAGTTGTTCGAACAGCGGCAGGAACGCCGGCGCATTCGCGCTGACGCGGCCCGCTGCGGATATCGCCTGTTCGCCGAGAAACAGCGGCCAATCCAGCGACGGAAACGTGCCGAGCGCGGTGCGCTGATGATCGGCGTAGAAGCGGATGCTCGCGGCGCTGCCGATCGCGGGCGCGCTCGGAATGTCGACATCGACTGCCGCATTCGCATAGACATTGCGCGCATCGAACACGAAGGTACCGTCGCGCGGCGCGGCGCCTGCCGGCGGCGGCAGGAACTGCGGATACGGCGCGCTCAGGGGCTGGTCGCGATAGATGTCCGGCAGCACCGGCGGCAGCGCGCGCGCCGCGAGTACGCGCGGGCGCAGTTCCGCGACGCCGGGCGCATCGACGAGCAGTTGCGCCGCGCCGCCCGGCGCGGCGATCCAGAGTCCGTAGTCCTGATTCGTATCGGCTGCGCGCGCGAACACGATGCGGCCGTCGGGCAGCACGTCGGCATCGGTCGTATAGGGGCCGATGTAGAGCTGCGCGGCTTCCGGCGTGCCCGGCACGCGTTGCGCCGCATCGCGGCGCGTCACGCCCGACTGCGCGCTCCATTGCGTCGCGCCGCGGCGATACGCACGGATGCCGCCGAAGCCGGCGGCGTCGGCGAGATGCTGCGACGGAAAGTAATTCGCGTAGAGCGTGCCGTTCGCGGCGAAACCGCCGCCGTAGCCGAAGCCGTCGGCATCGGCGTCGGGCTTGCCGCCGAACAGCACGAGTTCGGCGCCGTCGGGATTCACGCTGACGATCTGCCAGCCGTTGCGTGCGGGCGGGAAGGCTTGCGTGGTCAGTCCGGCATGCCGCAGCCAGCCGAGTTGCGGCTGGCCCGGAACCGCTGCGAGATCGTCGAGGCCGTCGTCGGGCAGGCGCTGATTGCGCCACCAGC
>CAMLSI010000195.1 GCA_946482585.1 uncultured Lysobacteraceae bacterium | reverse complement strand
TTCGCCGCGGTGCAGGCCGGCGCGATCCGCGCCGGCGACGTCGTCGTGATCCGCAACGAAGGGCCGGCCGGCGGACCCGGCATGCGCGAAATGCTCGCGGTGACGGCGGCGCTGGTCGGGCGCGGTCTCGGCAACGACGTCGCGCTGATCACCGACGGCCGCTTCAGCGGCGCGACGCACGGGTTCATGGTCGGCCACATCGCGCCCGAAGCCGCGCGCGGCGGCCCGATCGGCCTGCTGCGCGAAGGCGACCGTCTCGTCATCGATGCGCAGGCGCGCACGTTGTCGACCGACGCCGACCTCGACGCGCGCCGCGCCGGCTGGCAGCCGCCCGCGGCCAAGGTCGTCGGCGGCGTGCTCGCGAAATACGCGCGTCTCGTCGGTTCCGCGGCCGAAGGAGCCGTCACGCATGGCTGACACCGCGTCCCGCGTTCCAGCCCCCCGTTGCCCGAATAAATCCACCGTTACACAACTTCCCGGAGACACCGCATGAGCACGACCGTACCGACCACCGCCGCCCTGCAGTCCGCCCGCATCGCCGTACTCGGTTACGGCAGCCAGGGCCGCGCGCACGCGCTGAATCTCAAGGACTCCGGTCTCGACGTCACCGTCGGTGTGCGCCGCAACGGTCCGTCGTGGGAGAAGGCGACGGCCGACGGCCTCAAGGTCGCCGAGCCCGCGGACGCCGTGAAGAACGCCGATCTCGTCGCCGTGCTGACGCCCGACATGGTGCAGCCCGCGCTCTATGACGAAGCGATCAAGGCGCAGCTGAAACCGAACGCGGCGCTCCTGTTCGCGCACGGGTTCAACGTCCACTTCAAGCAGATCGCGCCGCGCAGCGACATCGACGTGATCCTCGTCGCGCCGAAGGGCCCGGGCGCGCTCGTGCGCCGCGAGTACGAAAAAGGCCATGGCGTGCCTTGCATCTACGCGATCCATCAGGACGCGAGCGGCCAGGCGCGCGACAAGGTGCTCGCCTATGCGGCCGGCATCGGCGGCGCGCGCGCGATGCTGATCGAGACCACCTTCGCGGAGGAAACCGAGACCGATCTGTTCGGCGAACAGGCCGTGCTCTGCGGCGGCGCGACCGAGCTCGTGCTGGCTGGTTTCGAAACGCTGACCGAAGCCGGCTATCAGCCGGAAATCGCGTATTACGAAGTGCTGCACGAACTCAAACTCATCGTCGACCTGCTGCACGAAGGCGGTCTGGCGAAGATGCACCAGTTCGTCTCCGAGACCGCGCAGTACGGCGACCTCACGCGCGGTCCGCGCGTCGTCGATGCAGGTACCAAGGCGCGCATGAAGCAGATCCTCGACGAGATCCGCGACGGCCGGTTCGCGCAGGAGTGGACCGCGGAATACAAGGCCGGCAACGGCAACTACCGTTCGCTCAAGCAGAAAGACCTCGCGCATCCGATCGAACAGGTCGGCGCGAGCCTGCGCGCGCGCATGCCCTGGCTGAATCCGGCGCAGCCGGCCCTGACGACGGTGGCGCCGCCGGCGGCGGACGCCCCCTTGAAACGGAGTGCCTGACATGGACGGCGGGCGGGACCCTCGCAACACCAGCAACGCCGGTGCGACCGCGCCGGCTACGGCCGGCGCGGTGCGCACGGGCGCGCAGCATCTGCTCGACGCGCTGCAGGCCGAAGGCGTCGATACGATCTTCGGCTATCCGGGCGGCGCGATCATGCCGGTCTACGACGCGCTCGTGGATTCGACGCTCAAGCACGTGCTCGTGCGGCACGAGCAGGGCGCGGCGCTCGCGGCCGACGGCTATGCGCGCGCCAGCGGCCGCGTCGGCGTCTGCCTCGCGACGTCGGGCCCCGGCGCGACGAACCTGTTGACCGGACTCGCGAACGCCTATCTCGATTCGGTGCCGCTGCTCGCGATCACGGGCCAGGTGCCGACCAGCCTCATGGGCACCGACGCGTTCCAGGAAGTCGACGTGTTCGGCATGAGCCTGCCGGTCGTGAAGCACAGCTACATCGTGCGCCGTGCCGAAGACGTCTACGCGGTCGTGCGCGAGGCGATCGCGATCGCGACGAGCGGCCGGCCCGGGCCGGTGCTCATCGACCTGCCGAAAGACGTCGCGAACGCGCGCGCCGTGGCGCGCAGCGTGCGCGACGTCGCGACGCGGCTGCCCGCGGCGGCGGACAGCCGTGTGGCCGAAGCGCATGCGCTGCTGTCGCGCGCGAAACGGCCGCTGCTCTATGTCGGTGGCGGCGTCGGCATCGCCGGTGCGGAGCGTCAGTTGCGCGAGTTCGCGCGCCTGACCGGCATACCCGCGGTCTCCACCCTGAAAGGACTCGGCGCCTGCGATCCTGACGAGACGCACTACCTCGGCATGCTCGGCATGCACGGCAATCCGGCCGCGAACTACGCGGTGCAGGAATGCGATCTGCTGATCGTCGTCGGAGCGCGCTTCGACGACCGCGCGACCGGCCGGCTCGCGAGCTTCGCCCCCGAAGCACGCGTGATCCATCTCGACGCCGATGCGGCCGAACTGGGCAAGCTGCGCGCCTGCGACGTCGGCCTCGTCGGCGATCTCAGGGAACTGCTGCCGCGTCTCGTGCACCCGGTCGCGATCCGCGCGTGGCAGCGCCGCTGCCGCGTGCTGAAGCAGCAGCACGCGTGGCGCTACGACGCGCCGGGGGAAGGCATCTATGCACCGGCACTGCTCAGGCAGTTGTCGGAAGCCGGCGGCAACCGGCTCGTCGTCGCGAGCGACGTCGGCCAGCATCAGATGTGGGTCGCGCAGCACTGGCGCGTGCCGTACACCGCGGCGCACCTGTCCTCGGGTGGGCTCGGCACGATGGGCTTCGGCCTGCCGGCCGCGATCGGCGCGCAGCTCGCGCGCCCCGGCGCGACCGTGATCTGCGTGTCCGGCGACGGCTCGATCATGATGAACATCCAGGAGCTCGCGACGCTCAAGCGCTACAACATCCCGGTCAAGATCGTGCTGCTCGACAACGCGAGTCTCGGCATGGTGCGGCAGTGGCAGGAGCTGTTCTTCGACCGGCGCTACAGCGAAGTCGATCTGTCCGACAACCCCGATTTCGCCGAACTCGCACGCGCCTTCGGCATTCCCGCGTTCGCGATCGAGCGGCGCGACCAGGTCGACGAGGCGGTGCAGCGATTGCTGCGCGAGCCGGGCCCGCTGTTCTGCCACGTCAAGATCGACGCGCGCGAGAACGTCTGGCCACTGGTGCCGCCGGGCAAGTCGAACGGCGAAATGATGGGGTGTGCCGCATGAGTTGCAGCCTGGAGCTCGCGCTGGATCGGGCCGAAGGTGCTTTGCTGCGCGTGCTCGGCACCATCGAGCGGCGCGGCTGGGACGTGCTCGCCGTGAATGCGGCCAGCGACGCGCAAGCCTATACGGTGAACCTCACGCTCGGCGGCTCCCGCGATCCGGAAGTCCTCTGCCGCCAGCTGCAGCGTCTCGTCGACGTGCAGACGGTGAAGCTGGTGGAGGCGGGATGAGGTGAGACACGAGAGAAGAGCAACGAGCAGGAACTGACGCAATACCCCTTCTCCCGGCAGCCGCCGGGAGAAGGGGAGAAGAATTCGCCGCATCCGCGGTCCCGGTCAAGAAAATTACACGTTTGGAGAACGTCATGATTTCGCAGCGCATCCGAATTAGCCAGGCGTCGCCCGCAGTCCGAACTCCCCTCGACTACCGCGAACGCCGCCATGACCTTGTCCGCCGCCACTGCACAACCGTATCGCTCCGATAGTCCGCATCACCCGTCCGCGACGGCCGCTGACGCGGCGCCGTTGCATATCGTCACGCCGCTGCTGACCACGCGCATCGGCGAGCTCGAGGTCGGGCTCAAGCTCGACAACCTGCAGCCTGCGCGCTCGTTCAAGCTGCGCGGCATCGGCCTGCTCTGCCAGCACCACGCCGCGCGCGGCGTGCGACGCTTCGTCTGTTCCTCGGCCGGCAATGCCGGCTACGCGGTGGCCTGGGCCGGCCGCGCGCTCGGCATTCCCGTCACCGTCGTGATTCCGGAAACCACGCCGGCCTTCATGCGCGCCCGCATTCGCGCGCTCGGCGCCGAGCTGCGCTGCGAGGGCGCGGTCTGGGACGAAGCGAATGCGGCGGCGCTGCTGCTCGCCGAAGCCCCCGGCGTCGCGCTCATCCCGCCGTTCGACGATCCGCTGCTGTGGCAGGGCCATGCCTCGCTGATCGAAGAACTCGCGCAGCAATGCACGGAACAGCCCGACGCCCTCCTCGTCGCGGTCGGCGGCGGCGGATTGCTGCTCGGCGTGCTCGAGGGACTGCGCCGCGTCGGCTGGCGACGCACGCGCGTGTTCGCGGTCGAACCCGAAGGCTCCGCATCGCTCGCGGCGACGCTCGCGAGCGGCCGCGTCGTCGAGCTCAGCGCGCCGCGCAGTCTTGCGACCAGTCTCTGCGTCAAGCGCATCGCCCCCGCGCTGGTCGCCGCGTGCCGCGACGCCGACGTCGTGCCACTGACGGTCAGCGACGCGGAAGCGACCGCCGCCTGCGTGCGCCTCGCCGAAGACCACGGACAGATGATCGAGCCCGCCTGCGGCGTCGCACTGGCGCCGTTGTATGCGCAGCCGGCCGCACTCGCCGGCCTGCGCCGCGTCGTCGCCGTGGTCTGCGGCGGTCAGGTCGTCACGCTCGGGGATCTCGCGCGGTGGCAGGGAGAGCAGGGGCCTGCCTAGTCGCGCCTGGCCGGCGGCGGTGTCCATGTCCGTGCGGTCGGCCGTGCCGAATGCGGACGAGCGGCTGCGCGACCACGCCGCTTTGCTTCAGGGCGGCGCCACGAGCAGGCGCAGACGATCGCGCCAGCCGCGTGCGGCGCGGACGTCTCGCCACAGCTTCAGCGCTTCGGCGGTGTGAACGCGCAGCGGATGGTGCGTATCGATCGGCTGCGTGAGCCCGTACCGCACGGCTTCGTCTTCCTCGGCGTAGGTGCCGAACAGGCGATCCCAGAACATCAGGACGGCGCCGTAGTTCCTGTCGATGTACTGCGGCTGCACGCCGTGGTGGACGCGGTGATTGCTCGGCGTATTGAGCCAGCCGTCGAACCATCGCAGTTTTCCGACGGTTTCCGTGTGCAGCCATTGCTGGTAGCCGAGGATCACGCCGAATGCGCCGGCGACGAGCAGCGGATCGAAGCCGGCGAGAATGACGGGTACATAAAACCAGGGCGAGGTGAATCCGTCGACGAACGAGATGCGCAGCCCCACGGTCTGGTTGTACAGCGGCGAGCTGTGGTGGACGGAGTGCGCTATTGCCCAGATCAACCGCACGCGATGTGCGACGCGGTGATCCCAGTAGTACATGAAGTCGACCGCGAGCAGCGCGAGCAGGGCCGACCACCACGTCGTCGGGATCGACCACGGCGCCAGCCGTGCGGCCGTGCCGAACAGCAACACGATGAACGCGGTGACGACCGGCGCCATCAGCAGGGTCGGCACGAGCGGACTGGCCGAGGCCAGCATCTCCCGTACGTGTCCGCGACCGAGGCGGCCCTGCCGCCAGTAGCGCCAGCATTCGAGCGGAAGCAGCGGGACGGCCAGCGCGGACGCGGCGACCGCGATCAGATCGAGCAGGCTCAGTGTACTCATGACCAGGTCCGGTGATTATTAAATAAGTGAACGCTCATTCACTTTAAGAAGCGTCGACTGCGGCGTCAAGTAACATCGGCCATCCGTTCGATGTCGGTACAGGTCCATGCGCAAGGCGAACCCGGAACTCCAGCAACAGCGGCGCCAGCAGATCCTCGACGGTGCCGAGCGCTGTTTCCGCGCCAAGGGATTCCATCAGTCATCGATGCAGGACATCGCCCGCGAGGCCGGCGTCAGCATGGGACTGCTGTATCGCTACTTCGAAAACAAGGAGGCGATCGTCGCGAGCTTCGCGACGATCGACAGCGCGAGCGTCGTTGCGCTGATCGGCGAGCTCGCGGCGAGCGACAGGCCGGTCGACTTCATTCCGGCGATGGTCCGGCGCCTCGCGCGCGAGTCGGCCGATCCGGACTATCAGCGCCTCTACACGGAAGTGTTCGCCGAATCCCTGCGCAATCCGCGGCTGCTCGACGCCCTCGTCGAGAGCGAGGAGCGCGTGCGCCATGCGTTGGTCGCTGCGCTCAGGGCGCAGCAGGCCGCGGGCCGCCTCGCCACGCTCGACGCGGGCGCGGTCGCCGACGTGCTGCTCGGCCTCGTCGACGGCATCAGCCTGCGCGCGACGCTCGTGCGCCAGTTCAAGCCCGCGGCGGTCGAGAAGATCGTCGCGGCGATGGTGGCCGGCGTGCTGAAACCGTGATTCGCCATCGGGCCGATCCGAGGCGATCGGCAACCCTTGCACTCTCGATCGCATCGGATCCAAAGATGGGCGGCGACGCCGAAGTCTGCGGGTTCCGCCGGGGGCGTCCTTGCGGGGAGCGCTTCGTGCCGCGGGTACTTCGATACCGGACGGCACCGGAGATCCGGCTCACCCCACGGGACAGACGATCGGGAGAAACCATCGCATGCGCATTGCCGTCGGTGTCATCAGTGCACTGGGTACACTGCTGTTCGGTCTCGCCTTTGCCGTGTCGTTCGCCGCTCCCGCGCGCATCGAGGGCTATGCGCAGGCACTGCTGCGGCAAGAGGTCGAGGCGAGGACGGCCGAGTCGCTGCAGGCGCTCGAACGCACGCGCATCGGCCAGTTCGCGCAGCGGCTGGCCGAGCGGCATCCGGAACAGGCCGAGGCCGCACGCCGGCAGCTGCGCGAACGGCTCGTGCCGCTCGTCGAAGCCGTGGTCGCCGAGATGCGCGATCCCGACTGTCCGTGCCGGCACAAGCTCGCGACATCGATCGGTCTCGAATCGGGCACTCGGCTGCTCGACCTGCTGCAGTCCGGCGGCGAGCGTCTGACCGCGTTCATCCGCACGAAGTACGCCGAAGTCGCCGGCGCGCTGCTGCGCGAGTTCCGCATCTTCACCGGCGCGAACGCGCTGATGTTCGCGCTGCTCGGCGTCGTGCTGCCGGTGCATCGGCGCGCGCGCGCACAGCTGCTGCCGGCCGCGGCGGTGCTGTTGCTCACGACGGCGGTCGTCGCCTGGCTGTATCTGTTCGAACAGAACTGGCTGCATACGCTCGTGTTCGGCGATTACGTCGGCTGGGCCTATTTCGTCTACCTCGGCATCGTCGGCGCGCTGATCGGCGATCTGCTGTTCCGTCGCGGACGCGCCAGCGCGGGCGTCGCCGGCGCGATCTCCGCAATCTTCGGCGGCGGATCGATCGCCCCCTGCTGAAATTCAAGGCATGACCGGCGACGCATGCGGCGCGCGGCCGGCTTGCCGCTACACTCGGCCGCCCCCTCTCGAGGAAGCACTATGCTCGCCACCCTGGGCGCGTTGATGCTGTCGCTCGTCCCGCATGCCGCGGCCGGCGATGTCGTGACGCTCGGCAGCCTGACGTTCACACCGTGCGAACTCACGCAGCCGCGCTCGGCCGCGACGACCGCGGCCTGGTGCGCGCCGTTCTCGCAACCCGAAAATCGCGCGCAGCCGGACGGCCGCCGCATCGCCTTCCGGCTCGCGCTGATCAAGAGCGACGCGGGCAAGGTCGCCGACGATCCGCTCGTGCTGCTCGCGGGCGGCCCCGGCCAGGCGGCCACCGAGTCCTGGCCGCAGGTCGCCGGCGCGCTCGTGCCCGCGCGCCGCACGCGGCACGTGATCCTGATCGATCAGCGCGGCACCGGCGGCTCGAACGCGTTGCGCTGCGACGAAGCCGCGGAGCAGGGCGAGGACGTGCTCGAAGCCGCGCTCGCGCATGCGGCCGATGCCGATCGCGCTCGCGCGCTGGCCGAGCGCTGCCTGCGCGACATTGCCGGCAAAGCCGATGCGACGCAGTACACCACGACCGCCGCGGTCGAAGACCTCGAAGCGCTGCGCGTGGCGATCGGCGCGCCGAAGCTCAACCTCGTCGGCATTTCCTACGGCACGCGCGTCGCGCAGCAGTACGCGAGGCGCCATCCCGACGGCGTCCGCAGCCTGGTGCTGGATGGCGTCGCGCCGAACGAGGTCGTGCTCGGCGCCGACTTCGCGCGCTCGCTCGACGACGCGCTGCGCGCACGCTTCGCGCTCTGCGACGCGGACGAGAATTGCCGCAAGCGATTCGGCGACGTCTACAAGGATCTGTATGCGCTGCGCGCGAAGCTGCAGCAGAAGGCGCAGCCGGTCAGCCTGCGCGACCCGCTGACGTTCGCGCCGTTGACCCATGATCTGGATGCCGACACCTTCGCCGGGCTCGTGCGCCTCTATGCGTATGCGCCCGAAACGGCGGCGCTGCTGCCGCTCGCGATCCACGAGGCGGCGAACGGCAATGCCGCGCCGCTGATGGGGCAGGCCAGCCTGATCACGGCGGATCTCGGCGCGACGATGACCTCGGGCATGGGGCTGTCGGTGATCTGCGCCGAAGACGCCGACCTGCTGCAGCCGCGGCCCGACGACGCGTCGCTGATTCTCGGCGACGATTTCATGCAGACCTTGCGCGCGCAATGCGCGATCTGGCCGCGCGGTACGCGGCCCGGTGACTTCCATGCCGCGCTGAAATCCGATGTGCCCAGCCTGCTGCTGTCGGGGCAATACGATCCGGTGACGCCGCCGCGCTACGGCGACCAGGTCGCGAAAGGACTGAGCCGCGCGCGCCATCTCGTCGCGCCGGGGCAGGGCCACAACGTGATAGGCCGCGGCTGCATGCCGCGGCTCGTCGCGCGCTTCATCGAAACGCTCGAGACCGCGGACCTCGACGCCGGCTGCATCGCGGACATGGGACCGACACCGTTCTTCCTCGACTACAACGGAGCCAGCCCATGATCGAGGCCGACGATCTGCACAAGTCCTTCGGCGCGGTGAAGGCCGTCGCCGGCGTCAGTTTCGTCGCGCGCGACGGCGAGATCACGGGCCTGCTCGGTCCGAACGGGGCCGGCAAGACCACGACCCTGCGCATGCTCTATACCTTGATGACGCCCGACCGCGGCGCCGTGCGCGTCGACGGTCTCGACGCGAACCGCGATGCCGACGCCGTGCGCCGCCGCCTCGGCGTGCTTCCCGACGCGCGCGGGCTCTACAAGCGGCTGACCGCGCGCGAGAACATCGAGTATTTCGCGCGCCTGCACGGGCTCGATGCGGCGACGATGAAGTCGCGCTGCGACCGGCTCATCGCCGCGCTCGAGATGCAGGACATCGCGACGCGCCGCAGCGAAGGCTTTTCGCAGGGGCAGCGCGTCAAGACCGCGATCGCGCGCGCGCTCGTGCACGATCCGAAGAACGTGATTCTCGACGAACCGACCAACGGTCTCGACGTCATGGCCACGCGCGCGATGCGGCGTTTCCTGCGCGGCCTGCGCGACGAGGGTCGCTGCGTGCTGTTCTCGAGCCACATCATGCAGGAGGTCGCTGCGCTCTGCGATC
>CAMLSI010000194.1 GCA_946482585.1 uncultured Lysobacteraceae bacterium | reverse complement strand
AGCGGCGGCGATGCCTGGTACGTCGGTCCGCACGACGTGTTTCCGCAGCAGTTTCCGCGCTTTCTGGGTCTCACGGACGAGCTGCGTGCGGCACTGCTCGAGCGCCACGGCGATATCTTCGACGTGCGCTGGTGGCTCGCGTTGCAGCAGCGCATCGCGGCAGGCGAACGCATCGACGTGCCGCCGTATCCGACAGTGGCGTGCCTGACGCCGGCAGCGCTGCTCGGTCAGCCGTTTCTCTGAGCGCGGCGGCGCATTCCTGCGCCGCCGCGTTCGCCGGCACGATTGTTCAGCGGCAGCCGCCGCAGGCGAGGCCGTCCGCGTCGACGGCCGGTTCCGTGCGCGCAAGCGCATCGCGCTGCGCGGCGGCCTGGGCGGCCTTGCCGTAGGCATGGTCGAGCAAGTCCTCGGGGCGCACGAAATGACCGTGCATGAACAGCAGTTCTTTCCAGATCGAGGCCATGGTATTGCTCCGTCGTAGCGCAGCGGGAGTTGACGCTGCTTGAAGGTTGCGAGAGCGTAGTCGCGCCGAATCCCCGCAAAAAGCGACATCTTTGCAAGCCAGGCTTGAGGAAAATTCAACATGGCGCGAATCCCGCTGTCCGCGCTGCAGGCGTTCGTGCTCGCCGCGCAGCAACGCAATCTGTCGCGCGCGGCGCAGCGGCTGAATCTCACGGTCAGCGCGCTGAGTCACCAGATACGCGCCCTCGAGGAGCGCCTGCAGCAGACCCTGTTCGTGCGCGGACCGCGCGGCGTCAGCCTCACCGGGGACGGCGAACGCCTGCTCGATGCGGTCGAAGGACCGCTCGCGGCGATCGAACGTGCGCTGCAGCCGCCGCGGCAGAGCCGCGAAGGTGCGCTCCGCATCAGCATGATGCCCACCATTGCCTCGGGCTGGCTCGTACCGCGGCTGCCCCGTTTCGTCGCGCGCCATCCGGAGCTGGAGTTGCATCTGCACTCGGGCATCGGCCTCATCGATTTCACGAAGGAACCCATCGACGCGGCGCTGCGTTTCGGACCCGGCGTCTGGCCCGGACTGGATGCCATCCATCTTTTCCATGAATGGATAACGCCGGTCGCGAGCCCGCAGCTCCTGAAGCGTCGCAGCCGCTTGCCGGCGCCGGCCGAACTCGCGCGCTGGCCTTTGCTCGGCGATCCCGGCGATCGCTGGGCCGACTGGTTCCATGAGTTCGGCGGCCAGCCGCCGAAACGCTATGTCGCGAACTTCGGCGATACGGAGACGCTGCATCGTGCCGCGCTCGAAGGTCTCGGCGTCGCGCTGGGCCGCTTGACCATGGTCAAGCCGCACATCGATGCGGGACGCCTCGTCGTGCTCGTGCCGGAGCGACTGCGTGCGGAGTGGTCGCACTACCTCGTCTATCCGCCGCGCTCGGCGACGCATCCCGGAGTCGCGGCGTTCCGTGCCTGGGTGCTCGAAGAGGCCGCGCAGCACAGCGCCGCGACGGCCGCCGCCGTGAAGCCGCGTCGGCGACCCCGTGCGCGCTGAGGTTGCCGTTCCGGCGCATTTGCACCACGACATGGCTCGCGGGCGATTACGGCCTTCCGGCGCCGCGTGCTAGCCTGCCGCCCCTTCACCCCGCGTTTCGGAGCCGTCATGCAGAAGCTCGCCCTGCCGTTCGCCCTCGCTCTGGTTCTCGCCGCTTGCGGCGGCGGCCAGGAACCGGCCAAGCCCGCCGCCGCGCCCGAAGCGCCGAAGCCGGCCGCTCCCGCCGTTGCTCCGGCACCGACGACTCCGCCGCCGGCCGTGGCCGCCGCGCCCGCCGATCTCGATCAGATACTGGCCGGCGCCTGGCGCTCGGACGCCAACAAGGCGCGCGATGTCTATCGCCATCCGCGCGAAACGCTGACGTTCTTCGGCCTGAAGCCGACCATGACCGTCGTCGAGATCACGCCGGGCGGCGGCTGGTACACCGAAATCCTCGCTCCGATGGTCAAGGCCGAAGGCAAGCTCATCGCCGTGACCGTCGACGCGGCGACGGCCGAAAAGGAAGGCACCCGGAACTACCTCGCCAAGTCCAACCAGGCGTTCAAGGACAAGCTCGCGGCCGATGTCGAGCACTACGGTTCGGTCGAAGTGCGCGAATTCCCGATGTCCGCGCCGAAGTTCGGCCCGCCGGCCACCGCCGACATGGTCCTGACCTTCCGCAATGTCCATAACTTCATGATGTGGAAAAACGACATCGCCGTATTCAAGGCCGCGTTCGACGTGCTGAGGCCGGGCGGCGTGCTCGGCGTGACCGATCACCGTGCCGTCGCCGGCGCCGATCTCGAGAAGATCAAGGATTCGGGCTACATCACCGAGGAGTACGTGATCAAGCTGGCGACCGACGCGGGCTTCCAGCTCGCCGAGAAGAGCGAGATCAACGCCAATCCCAAGGACACCAAGGACTACGAAAAGGGTGTCTGGACCCTGCCGCCGTCGTATGCGCTCGGCGACAAGGACAAGGAAAAGTACGCTGCGATCGGCGAATCCGACCGCATGACCCTGAAGTTCGTGAAGCCGGCCGCCGCGGCCGCGTCGCCGACCGAACCCGTCAAGCAGTGACCGTCGCCGGCGCGCGGTTGTGCACATCCGCGCGGCCCCCCCCCTGCTGCTCGCGGTCAACAAGCCCGATGGCGTGCTGTGCCAGTTCACCGACAACGGCACGCCGCCGCGGCCGACACTGGCCGATTACGTTCGCCAGCCCGGCGTCTACGCCGCGGGCCGGCTGGATGCTGATTCCGAAGGACTGTTGCTGCTGACCGACGATGGTGCGCTCGCGCATCGCCTCACCGATCCGCGCCACAAGGAAGCGAAGACCTACTGGGTACAGGTCGAAGGCACGGTCACCGACGAGGCTCTGGAGTCGCTGCGCCGCGGCGTACTGCTCAACGACGGACCGACCCTGCCCGCCGCGGCGCAGCGGATGGAAGCGCCTGATATCTGGCCGCGCGATCCGCCGATCCGCTTCCGCAAGAACGTGCCCGACGCCTGGCTCGCGCTCACCTTGCGCGAAGGACGCAATCGACAGGTCCGGCGCATGACCGCCGCAGTCGGGCTGCCGACCTTGCGTCTCGTGCGCGTGCGCATCGGTGCGTATGCGCTCGATGGATTGGCGCCGGGAGAGTCGCGCGTCATCATCGGCGGCGATGCGCACCGCCGCCCACCGCGGCGCTGACGACGGAGAATCGCCATGTCGTTCAAGGACCACTTTTCCACGCAATCGGCGATCTACCGCGCGGCGCGCCCGCGCTATGCGCCGGCCCTGTTCGCCTGGCTCGCCGCGCAGGCGCCGGCCCGCTCGCTGGCCTGGGACGCGGGCTGCGGCACGGGTCAGGCCAGCCTCGGTCTCGCCGCCGAATTCGAGCGCGTGATCGCGACCGACCCGAGTGCGGCGCAGATCGCCGAGGCCGAAACCGCGTCGAATCTCGACTATCGCGTCGAGCGCGCCGAGCAGTCCACGCTGGCGGATGCGAGTGCCGACCTCGTCACCGTGGCGCAGGCGCTGCACTGGTTCGACCTCGACGCCTTCCACGCGGAAGTGCGGCGCGTGCTGCGTCCCGGCGGCATCATCGCCGAATGGACCTATGCCGACTGCCACGTGATCCCGGCCGTCGACGCGGTGAAACAGACGCTCTACGTCGATCTGCTGGACAGCTATTGGCCGCCGGAACGCCGTCTCGTCGAATCGGGCTACGCCGAGCTCGCCTTCCCGTTCGCGCGGTTCGCGCCGCCGCCGTTCGAGCTCATCGCGCACTGGGACCTGGCCGCGTTTCTCGCCTACCTGCGTTCATGGTCGGCGACGCAGCGCTACATCACGGCGAACGGCAGCGATCCCGTCGATGAACTCGCCGCGCGTTTCGCTGCGGCCTGGGGCGATGCGAGCGAGGTTCGTGCCGTGCGCTGGGACCTCGCACTGCGCGTCGGCCGTTGCGACTGACCGTTCAGTGCGCGCGATAATCGCGCGGCCTCACCGACACCGGAACCGCTCATGCGTGCATACCTCAGCGTCGCCTTCGCTCTGCTCGCCGCGTCGACGGCGCAAGCCGCGGTCAAGCAATCGGCGCCCGACGGCTTCATCGTCGAGCACCGGATCATGCTCAACGTGGCGCCGGCCCAAGCCTGGGCGACGCTCGCGCAGCCGGCGCGCTGGTGGCCGAAGGAGCACACCTGGTCGGGCGATCCGGCCAATCTCAGCCTCGAACTCAAGCTCGGCGGCTGCTTCTGCGAACGCTGGAAAGACGGCGGCGCGGAACACGGCCGCGTCATCATGCTCCGGCGCAACGAACTGGTCCGACTCAATGCGGCGCTCGGACCCCTGCAGGACATGGCCGTCAGCGGCGTGCTCAGCGTCGCGCTCGCGCCGAAAGACGAAGGCACCGAGGCGACCGTGATTTATCGCGTCAGCGGTACTTCCGCGCATGCGTTCGACAAGATCGCGCCCGCCGTCGATCAGGTCATCGGCCTGCAGTTCGGCGGCTGGGCGGCGTACGAGCCCGAGGCGAAGAAACCCTAGATCGCGGCGAGCCGCAGGCGCGACGACCGCCGCGCCGATCGGTCACCGATTCGTCAATTGGATCTCGATGCGCCGGTTGCGCGCGAACGCGTCGGGCGTCTGCGCGGCATCGAGCGGCTGGAACTGACCGAAGCCGTTGGCCGAGAGGCGATGCGCCGGTATGCCTTGCACGACGAGGTATTTCACGATCGATACCGCACGCGCCGACGACAGTTCCCAGTTCGACGGGAAGCGGTCGGTATGGATGGGCCGGGCGTCGGTATGGCCGTCGATGCGCAGCACCCAGTCGAGATTCGACGGAATCTCCGCGGCGACGAGCTTGACCGTTTCGGCGAGCTTGTCCATCGACGCCTGCGCCGTCGGCCCGAGTTCGGCCGACGCCGTGTCGAACAGAATGTCGGTCGGCACGACGAAACGATCGCCGACGATGCGGATGTCGGGCCTGTCGCCGAGCGCGGCGCGCAGGCGGCCGAAGAATTCCGAGCGATAGCGCTCGAGCTCGCCCACGCGGTTGGCGAGCGCGAGGTTGAGCTCCTTGCCGAGCTCGGCGAGTTTGACGTCCTTGGCCTTGATGTCTTTGTTGGCCACGTCGAGCGCAGCCTGGATCTGCGCGAGCTGCGTATTCAGTGCGGCCATCTGCCGGTTCAGCAGCTCGATCTGCGCGACCTGCTGCGCCGACAGTTCCTTGCCCTTCGCGACTTCGGTCTGACTCTGGCCGAGTTCGCCGCTGAGTCGTGCGATGTCGCTCTCGAGCTGGCTCTTGAGCTGCGCGAGCGCGGCGATGTCGGCGCTGAGGCGGGCCGCTTCGGCCTGCGCGGCGGTCAGTTCGGTGCGCGCCTGATCGCGTTCGCCGGTCACGCTGCCGAGCGAGACCGACAGTTCTTTCACCTGTGCATCCAGCCGGTGCTTCGCGTCTTCGGTCAGCGACAGCGTCTTCGCGAGCTGTGCGACGCGCGCGTTCAGATCGTCGAGCGCGCGGTTCTTGCCGGCGAGCGAATCGGACAGCACGAACTGGCCGATCGCGAACAGCAGCAGCACGAACACGAGCACCATGATCAGCGACGTGAGCGCATCGACGAAGCCGGGCCAGATGTCGAGGCCGCGGCGGCGGGCGGCGAGGCTGCGCATGGTCAGCGACGCTCGGTGCCGGCGTGGCGAGGGTTGTCCATCGCGGCCGCGATCGTGCGCGACAGCAGGCGGAATTCGCTGCGCAGTTCGTCAGAAAGAGCCTGCCCGCCCGAATGCTGGCCCGCGATCGATTTCAGCGCGGCGCGCAGGTCTTCCTGCACTTCGGTCGCCGCATGACGCTCGCGGGCGTCGCGGCCGAGGAATTCGGTCAGGCGCGCGAGCTGGGTGTTGAGTTCGGCGAGCTGTTCGTTCGCGTTGCGGCGTTCGCGTTCGTTGTCGACGATCGCGCGCTGCATGCGTTCCAGGCCGTCGGCGGTCTGTTCGAGCAGCGCCTGCACATAGGCTGGCACCGAGGTATCCGCTTCGACGCCGATGCCGCTGCCCGAAGACAGCTTGGTCACCGTGGAGAGCCACTCTTCCATTTCGTTGTAGAAGCGGTTCTGCGCATGGCCGGCCTGCAGGTCGAGAAAACCGAGCACCAGCGAGCTCGCGAGACCGAACAGCGAAGTGGAGAAGCTCGTCGACATGCCGGCCAGCGGTTCGCGCAGGTTGTCCTTGAGTGCGCTGAACATCGCGGCCGCGTCGGTGCCGACGCCGAGCGAGCCGATGATGTCCGACACCGCGCGTATCGTGCCGAGCAGACCCCAGAACGTGCCGAGCAGGCCGAGAAAGATCGCGAGCCCGATCAGATAGCGCGAGAGATCGCGCGCTTCCTCCAGGCGCAGATAGACGCCATCGAGCACCGTTCGCATGGAGCTCGGGCTCAGGGCGAGCTTGCCGCGCTCGCGGCCGGCGAGCATGCGCGCCATCGGCGCGAGCAGGCGCGGCTTGCCCGCGGCGGGGCGTTCGGGATTGGCGCGGCGGTAGTGCTCGATCCAGTCGATGTCGCGGTTCAGCGCGAGAACCTGGCGCAGGTTCACCGCGATGCCGGCCACCAGCACGAGCAGGATCACGCCGTTGAAATACGGATTGGCCAGGAACGCATGCGCGAGGCGCGGTGCGAGCAGGCTGGCCAGAACGGCGATCGCGGCGAGGAAGCCGGCGATCCAGATCAGGCTGCGGGTCGGTCGGGTCATGGGAAGTTCTCGGCGGGGGCGCACCCTAAGATGCCAGAGGCGTCTGACCGGTTGCGTAACGCTTGGTTCCCGCCGCCGCGGTCAGATCCCGAAGAACGCGCGCGCGGTGCTGCTGGTGCCCTGCGCCGTCGTCTCGAGGCTTTCGCCGCGGTCGCGCGCGACCTCGGCGCAGATGTGCGCGAGATACATCGGCTCGTTGCGGCGGTGGCTCGGCATCGGCGACACGTTGCGCGGCAGCAGGTAGGGGCTGTCGGTTTCGATCATGAGCCGGTTCAGTGGAATGTTGCCGACGATTTCGCGCAGATGCGTGCCGCGGCGCTCGTCGCAGATCCAGCCCGTGATGCCGACGTGGCAGTCGACGTCGAGATAGTCGAACAGTTCCTCGCGCGTACCGGTGAAGCAGTGCACGACGACGGCGGCGAGCTTGTCGCGCACCGGCTTCAGGATGGCCATGAAATCGTCGTGGGCGTCGCGCTGGTGCAGGAACAGCGGCTTGCCGCAGTCGAGCGCGATCTGCAATTGCTGTTCGAACGCGAACTGCTGGGTCGGCCGCGGCGACAGGTCGCGGTAGTAGTCGAGGCCGGTCTCGCCGACCGCGCGCACTTCGGGCGCTGCGACGAGTTCGCGCAGTAGCGCGTCGCAGTCGCCGTCGTATTCTCCGGCGTGATGCGGATGCACGCCCGCGGTCGCATAGAGCAGGCCCGGATGCGCCCGCGCCAGCGCGAGCGCCTGCGGGCTGCCGTCGCGGCTCGCGCCGGTGACGACGAGCTGGCCGACGCCGTTGGCGCGTGCGCGTGCGAGTACGGCGTCGAGGTCGTGCTGAAACGAGGAGTGGGTCAGATTGGCGCCGATATCGACGAGCTGCATGCGGGGTGGCCACGAACGAGGACCGGCCATTATCCTGAAAGCCAGCGCGACGCTGTAGCGGTTCCGGTCGACCGCAGCGCGACCGCTCCCCTGGTCAAAAAGTTCACCGGCAATTCATCCGTTCCACAACACTCTCGCGAACGTTCGCGGCTCGCACGGATTTAGGGAGAAAACTGTTATGCGCAAGTTAAAACTCGGGGCCGCTTCAGGCCTGTTGCTGTTGGCGGGCGCGATATTCGGCTCGGCCGCCGGCGCTGCGGAAAAAATCATCGACGGAGCCGCCGCGCAGCAGCGCAGCGAGAATGCCGCCAAGGAGGTCGCCGCCACGCGCGCGCTGCTGGCCGAATCGGACGGCGTTCTGAAAGCCGCACCGAATCGCGACGCCGCCAAGAGCGCGACGGATCCGGTCGTCAAGGCGCTGACGCCGCGCGCGAACGGCTATCGTACCTACGCGCCGAGCTGTCTGGCCTGGCCTCTGCCCGAGCAATTCAGCGGCCCGTTGTATCCGCCCACACAGTCACTCAGGGTCCTGTTGGCCGCGCGTGATTCCCAGCTGCCCGGCTTCTTCGAGGAAATCGTAAATGTCCGTCTCTGGCGCATTCCGTGCAGCAGTAGCGGGCAGTTCTACGACTCGGTGACACTCCTTGCAATCGATCGCGATCCCGCGAATGAAGGCAATGCCCGGCGGTATCCTTTGTTCCCGGGGCTGCGTCTCACCCAGGGAGGCGCGCGACGACTCCTCGTGCGTGCTGCTGACGAGCCAAACACCGTGGTTTCCCATATTTTCGCAGATGAGCCGCTTATCAACAGCGGCACATACGTGCTGGAAAACTTCGCCACGACGAGTCCCGATACGGCACGTTGGGACTTCAACAACCAGTTCACGCTTACCTTTCTCAATTTCTTCAACGGCGACCCAGGCCAGGACATCACTGTCCCGACATACAATCCCACCCCGCAAACCTACCCTGATGCATACGCGAACATCCCAATAACGGGCTATCTGACGGGCAACTGGTTCGACGAAGCGCATTCGGGCGAAGGCATGCTCGTGCAGGTGTTCGACCTGCCGAACAACAGCACACAAGTGCTGTTCACGTTCGCCTGGTTCACCTACGGACCCGACGGTCGCCCGTTCTGGCTGTTCGGTGCATCGCCGATCGCGCGCGATACGCGCGGCCCTATCGACGTGCCGACGATCTTTCACGCCAACGGTGGGTTCGCGGGGCAATTCGGTTCTAGCACTCAGACCAGTACATGGGGTACGGTGCGGTTCTCCTTCCCAACTTGCTACGAAATGCGATTTCGCTATTCGAGTACGACAACTGCCGCCGGGGTTCCGGTCGGTACGGGAGAAAAGACATGGGTTCGGACGGTTGACACAAACGGAATTACCTGTGAGTAGTAGTAGTCCACGATTGTTGTCGCGTTGACCAAAAAGGCCCCGGTATCGGGGCCTTTTTGGTCTTAGATAGCTACATGCGCGTGCGTTCACGAAGTTGCCAGCCCGCCTGGATCGATTCGCAAATTGCGGGGATCTGCGGACAGCCACTCTCGTATTGACCGATACAAGAATGGCCTTTAGCATCGACAGTCTTTTTTTGGCCAGAATTTTTGGGGAATATGGCTATTTTGTTACGGCCGAGACGCGTGGGCGTCATCGGTCTTTTTTTGCTGTTTCTGTACTCCACGGCAGCAAGCGCGGTTTCGGTATCGTTTCAGTATCCAACTAACGGCTCGACCGTCTCGGGGCCGGGCGCGATCGAACTGCGCCTCGCGATCGATGATCCGAATAGCGAAATCCGGTCAGTTGAATATCGTGCTGGCGGTGCACGCATGCCTGCTCA
>CAMLSI010000193.1 GCA_946482585.1 uncultured Lysobacteraceae bacterium | reverse complement strand
CTTGAGGATCGACGCTTCGGCGTCGGCATCGGGATAGCCGATCGCGACGTGCATGAGAAAGCGATCGAGCTGCGCTTCGGGCAGCGGATACGTGCCTTCCTGCTCGATCGGGTTCTGCGTCGCCATCACGAGGAACAGCGGCGGCAGCGGATAGGTCGTGCGGCCGATCGTGACCTGGCGTTCGCCCATGGCTTCGAGCAGCGCCGACTGCACCTTGGCCGGCGCGCGGTTCACTTCGTCGGCGAGAATGACATTGTGAAAAATGGGACCGCGCTGGAATTCGAAGCGCGCTTCCTGCGGCCGGTAGATTTCGGTGCCGGTCAGATCGGCCGGCAGCAGGTCGGGCGTGAACTGCACGCGATGGAAATCGGCCTCGATGCGGCTGGCCAGTTCCTTGATCGCCGTGGTCTTGGCGAGACCGGGCGCGCCTTCGACGAGCAGATGGCCGTCCGCGAGCAACGCGACGAGCAGTCGGTCGACGAGATGGCGCTGGCCGATGATGCGTTCGGACAGGTCTTCGCGCAGCGCGCGGAACGTGTCGATCAGCGTCGACGCTTGCTGCGGTTCGGGTAGATCCATGGACGACTCGTCGTGAGGGTCGGAGCGGGCCGCTTGGACCGCGGCAGAGCGGGAAAGTTTGCCGCAGCGCGCGCGCGTTGCGCCAGCAGGGAACCGCCCTTGCGCAGCATCCGTCCGACGCATGGGCTGATGGTCACGGACGAGCCGCGGAAATGGGCGAAGCGAATCACAGCAGAGGCAAGAGGCGTCCTCTCCTTCATCCGATGCACGGTCGCCGTGCGGAACCGCGAGGTTCCGGCAACTGCGATTGCCCAACGGAGCGTTTCGTTACGGGATTGCCCGGGCGATGCGCGACTCCCCGTTGCCGGTCTCTGCCAGCGCGATGGCCTCCTCCAGCGGCAGCGGCCTGCCGATCAGATAGCCTTGCGCATAGGTACAGCCGAGTTCGCCGAGCGCCTGCAGCTGCGCAGCGGTCTCGACGCCTTCGGCCACGATGTCGCAACCGAGCGAGTGCGCCATCGCGACGACGGCGCGGACGATCGCGAGACAGCGCGGTTCATGCATCTGGCGCACGAACCCCTGGTCCATTTTCAGCGTGTCGAACTCGAGCTTGTGCAGGTGGCCGAGGTTGGAATAGCCCGTGCCGAAATCGTCGAGCGCGACCTTGAGCCCGGCGGCGTGGCAGCGCGCGATGATGCTGTCGACCTGCGCATAGTCGAGCACGAGGCTTTCGGTGATTTCGATCTTGATCTGCGCCGGGCTGAGGCCGTGCGCGCGGATGGTCGCGAGGAAGCGGTCGAGCAGCGCGTCGTCGTCGAGCTGGCGGCCGGACACGTTGAGCGCGACGAACACGGGTTCGCCGTCGCCGTGTTCGCGCAGGTGCTGCAGCGCGCCGCAGACCTGGTCGAGCACATAGTCGCCGACCGGCACGATCAGCGACGTTTCTTCGGCCAGCGCGATGAATTCCGCCGGCGATACCGGACCACGCTCGGGGTGCGTCCAGCGCGTGAGCGCCTCGAAACCGGCGATGCGGTGGCTCGCGATGTCGAGGATGGGCTGCAGGCGCACCTCGAGTTCGCCCTTGTCCAGCGCTTCGCGCAGATGGCTTTCGAGCCGGATCTTGTCGAGCGCGATCGTGGCGTCGCTGCTGCGCGGCGCCACGACCGGCGCCTCGGATTGACCCGACAGCTGCGCCAGCGCTGAACGGTAGCGCGAGATCTGGCTCAGCAGCAGCGCCCGGACGACCGGGTCGGCCGTATCGAGGCGCTCGGCGAACTGCTTGCGGTCGATCGGCATGAGCACGCAGTCCGACAGCGCGCGGGCCGTCGCGGTCCGGGGCGAATCGTCGAGCACCGCCATTTCGCCGAGCAGGTCGCCGGGACCGAGGACGCCGAGGCGCCGCGAGGTATGGCCTTGTTCCGTCGTGACTTCGATGGAGCCGCTTTCGAGCAGGAATGCCGAGGTCGGAGCATCTCCCTGCTTGAACAGAACGCTGCCGGCGGGAACGTCGACGCGGAACGAAGTGGCATTCATTGAGCGGCTCCCTGTGCTGCGGGGCATGCTAACAGGGGCCGGTGACGACGACACCAGCCGATTTCCCGACGCGGCATCGGAAAAAGCAGAGGCCGCCTTGCGGCGGCCTCTGTGTCATCTTGCCTTGCGACCGTCGCCTTTTACGGCACGGTCACCGTCGCGGCGCAGGTCTGCGGGGTGTTCAGCGTCACGTTCGCGCTGCCCGGTCCGCTTTGCGCGCATCCGCCGCTGAAGGTCACGGTGCGACCCGGAGCCGCCGGGCAGCCAACGCCGGTCGGGACCGCCGACAGCTGCACGGCCGTACCCGGTGCGAAGGACGAGTTGCACGAGACGGTGCCGCCGCCCGCCGGAGCACTGCAGGCGATGCCGCTCGGGTTGCTCGACACGGTCAGACCGCAGGCCGTCGGTCCGGCCGCCGTCGGCGTCACCGCCACGGTCAGCTGGATCGGCGTCGTCGTGCCGCCGCAGAGTTCCGGCGGAGGCGGCGGGCTGACGTTGCTCGCGCACAGATCGATACCCTCGAACGTCACTTCGGTCTCCTCACCAGAGGCGGCCGTGAACGTGCACGTGCCTTCGCCGGGATTGCCGAAATCATTGAGGTTGTCGCCGTTGATCACGGCCGTCGTCTGGCCCTGCGCATTGGTCACCCCGGCCGGAGTCACGATGCTCACGTCGCCGGTGCACTGCGTGTCGATGTTGACGCCCGGAACCGGATTGCCGGCGCTGTCGCGCAGGGTCAGCGTGATCGTGCCGCCGCTGCCGACGAAGTGGCTCGGAGCCGCCGTCAGCGAACCTGCGCCACCTGCCGTGATTTCCACGGTGTCGCTCGCGTCGCCGACCGAGAAGACAACGCGCGGAGCGGACGTGCCGCCGCCGCTGCCGCCGCTGCTGATGCCGATCGTGCGCACCAGGGCGACGGCACAGCCGTTGGTACCGGTGCGGTCCTCGACCACGCCCGATCCCGCAATGTTGTCGACGAAGCCCTGGCCGCCGGCCGGCAGGCTCGCGAATCCGAAGTTGATCGCGAGTCCCTGCATCGGCGCGCCGAGAGCATCGACGACGCAAACCGTGACCGCCGCGGTGCTGTTGGCACTGATCGATTCGGGGTTCGCGGTCAGCACGAGGTCGGCAATACCGGCAAAGCGGTAGGAGCCGATGTCGGTGACCTTCTTGATGTTGCCGGCTGCGCCGACGCCGTCGCCCTGGGCGAAGAGGTAGACGAGCTTGCCGAGTTTGTTGTTCGGGTAATTCAGGACCGCCGTCGCGACGCCGTTCTCGTTGGTCACGCCGAGGACGCCGTTGCCGAGCGCGCCGGAATCGCGGATGTTGGCGTCGATCGCACGGCCGATCACGTACGGCAGCACGGGACCGCTGTTGACGCTGTTGCCGCTGTCATCGTTGCGATTGAACGGCACGCTGACATTGAGGCTGGTGCTGGTGTTGATCGTCGTGATCGTGCGGGCGCTCTCGAGATCGCGGTTGCCCAGGACCAGATCGCCGAACACGAGCAGCGTGTCGCCAGGGCCCGGACGTTCGCCCGGTCCCGTGCTGGTGCAGCGAGGATCGGTCGGCTTGATGAACCCCGTGAAGCAGCCCGTCAGCGACGTGAACAGCGTACCGCCTTCCAGCGGATCGCCGTCGGTGCCGCGAATCAGGAAAATACCCGGGCCATCCTGCGGGAAGCCGGTCGCCGGACCATCGATCGCACCGAAGCGGATGGCCGTGCCGGCCGGGACCGGGTTGCCCTGACGGTCGGTCGCGAGCGCGCTGACGACCAGCGAATAGGTACCGTTCGGTCCGACCGTGCCGGTGATGTTACCGGTCGTGATCGCGTCCTGGGTCGGCGAAGTGATCGCGAGGCTGAACAGCTTGCCGTCGGAGACGATCACGCTGATCGTCGCGACGAGCGCATCGCTGATGCCGTTGTCGACGTTGTTGTCGGCACGATCGGCGATGATGCGGATCTGCACGGGCCCCTGGATAGTTCCGGCACGGAATGCGGCCGTGGCGATACCCTGCACCGTACGCGTCTTGACCGTGACGCCGGTGTTGGAACCGCCGGCACCGAGCGCGCTCAGCGTGCCGTAGTTGGCGCCGCCGACGACTTCGAGCTGCACGTTGTTGAACGAACTGTTGCCCGAACCCGGATCCGGAACGTAGTTCTCGCCGCCGTCGAGTACGAGCGCCGTGATGACGGTGCTGTTCGAACCGCCGGTTTCCTGCAGATAGACGTGATTCGGCGTCGCGTCCGCCGTGATCGACGCCGGCAGCGACGACGCCACGTTGTTGACCGTGAACTGAAGGGTCTTGGAGATCGTGGTGTTCGACGTCGAGTCGCGCGCGGTGACCGTGAGCGTCGCCACGCCGGCGGTCGCGGCCGAATGCACGAAGATCGTGGCGTGGCCGCCGGTCACATCGACCGGGCCGCTGCCGAGCCTGTCGCGGAACTCGTTGCCGCTGACGTAGACGCCGTTCTGGTCTCTGACTTCGGGCGTCGACGGATCGTCGAGCGTGGAGAACGCCGCGATCGTGACCGGATTGATCGATACGGCCACTTCCTGGCCGGACACGAGATCACCGTTGGCGCGGCGCCACGTGACGTCGACCTCAGAGATGAACGGCGAGCCGGGGAACGGTGTCGTGCCCAGTCGGTTCATCGGCAGCGACGTCGTCGTCGCCGTAATGGTAAGGGTTCCGCTGGGCGTCGGCTGGAATGCACCGTCGCCGCCGCTGCCGCCTCCGCCGCCGCAACTGGCCAGCATAAGGCTGGCCGCCAGCAGACCGAGGCATCGATTAAAAGCTCTCATGTCGTCTCTCCAAGCTCGCAATTGCTTCGCGTTTTGGCCGCAACGCCCGGAAAGACCGGGCGAATACGAGCTCAAGCGTTATTTCAGGCTTTCGTTCAGGATGCGCGGCGTCACGAAGATCAGCAGTTCCGCCTTCTCGTTACTGTTCTTCTTGTTGCGGAACAGCGCGCCGACACCCGGAATGTCGCCGAGGAACGGGACCTTCTTGATGTCGTCGCGCGTCTCGACTTCGTAGACGCCGCCGAGCACCACGGTCTGGCCGTCGTCGACGAGTACGGTCGTGTTGATCTCGCGCTTGTCGATCTGCGGCACGAAGCCGCCGCCGGGATTCGGCACGAGTGCGGCGATGTTGTCCTTCTTCACATTCAGTGCGAGCACCACGCGCTCGTCGTTCGTGATCGTCGGCGTCACCTTGAGTTCGAGCACGGCGTCCTTGAACTGCACGGTGGCCTGTCCGCCGCCGCCGCCCGAACCCTGCTGGAAGGTGACGTAGCCGATTTCCTGACCCTGCTTGATCACGGCTTCCTGCTGGTTGGCGGTGATCACGCGCGGGCTCGAGATGACTTCACCGCGGGCTTCCGTCTGCGCCGCCGACAGCTCGAGGTCGAGCAAGTAGTCGGCGCCGAGGATCGCGAGACCGAAGCTGCCGGCCGGCGTCGCTGCCGGCATGTTCACGCCGAGACGATTGCCGAGCGTGGGCACGGCGATGCCGCCGGGAATCTGGCCCGGCGCGCTGACCGGCGTGCCGCGTTCTCCGTTGAAGCGATTGTTGAGCGCGACGTTCGCCATCGTGTCGGCGGCAGCCTGGCTGCCCGACAGCGACACGACGTTGCCGTTGTTGTCTTCGTAGCCGCCGCTGACGCCGAAACGAACACCCAGTTCCTTCGCGAAGTCGTCGGTTGCGATCACGATGCGCGATTCGATCAGCACCTGCTGCACCGGACGGTCGAGCGTCAGCACGAGATCGCGGATTTCGCGAATCTTGTCCGGCGTGTCGTTGACGAGCAGCGTGTTGGTGCGTTCGTCAAAGGTGACCGAGCCGCGCGGCGACAGGAAGCCGCGTGTGGTGTCGGCCACGGACTGCGCAGTGGCTCCGCCGCCGCCGGCTCCGCCGCCGGCGCTCGAGCGGCTCTGCAGCAGCGCGGCGATATCCTTCGCCTTGCCGTAGCTGACCTTGATGTAGGCGGAGTCGAGCTCGACACGCTGTTCGAGCGCGATGCGCGCGTCTTCGAGCGCCTGTTCGCGATCCGCGATTTCCTTCTGCGGCGCGACCCAGATCACGTTGTCGCGACGACGCTTGTCGAGGCCCTTGGCCTGCAGCACGAGGTCGAGCGCCTGATCCCACGGCACGTTGATGAGGCGCAACGTCACATTGCCGGTGACGGTGTCGGCCACGACGATGTTGAGGTCGGACACGTCGGCGATCAGCTGCAGCACCGAACGCGTCGGGATGTCCTGGAAATTGAACGTGACGCGCGCGCCGGTGTATTCCGGTTCCGCGTTCTTGTCCTTCTTCTTCTCCGCGTCGGCCGCCTTGGGCGCGATCTCGAGCACGTATTCGTTGCCCGACTGGTACGCGAGCTGCTCGTACGGCCCCTTCGCGCTGATTTCCAGGCGCGCGCCGTTGCCGCGCGAACGCGCCTCGACGAATTGCACCGGCGTCGCGAAGTCGAGCACGTCCATGCGTTGCGCGAGATTCGACGGCAGCTGCGCGTTGTAGAGATCGAGCGTGATGTTGTCGCCGTCGCGCTTGACGTCGGTCGTCGCACCTTCGCCGGAGAACGTCACGACGATGCGGCCTTCGCCATTCTTGCCGCGGCGAAAATCGATGTTCGAGACTTCGACGCCGCGCGCGGCGACGGCCTTGTTCGGATCGTTCGACACCATCGCGGTGGCCGTGGACGAACCGGTCACGCCGTTGCCGATGGTCAGGATCAGGTTGCGGCCGTCGATCTTGCTTTCATAGCTCGACGGACGGACCAGATCCACGACGACGCGCGTACGCCCTGCCGCTTCGACGGCGGAGACGGACGTGGTCGAGCCGGTGTTGATCTCGACATTGCGCTGCGACAGCGCGCTGCGCGTGTCGGCCAGATCGAGCGCGATGCGCGGTGGAGTATCGGTCGTGAAAATCTGTGGATCGTTCGGCGGCGACGAGAGTTGCAGCGTCACTTCCACCTTGCCACCGGGCAGGGTGTTGTAGCCGATCTTCTCGAGCACGTTCTCGGCGCTTGCGGCGCCCGACGCGAACGTGGCCGCGAGCATCAATGCGGGCACGCACCGGCGCAAGAGGCGAGTCAAGGGACCAAATCCGCGTCCCAGGTTGTTGGCAGCTGTCGTAGTCATGAAAGTTACCCCCAAATGGGCCTCTTATTGGTCACCGAGCGCGATGGACGCCTGGCGCTCCATCCAGCCGCCGGCCCCGTTGGGAACCAGCTCGACGAGTTCGATCCGATCTTCGGCAATTGCCGTGATTCGGCCGTAGTTCTGTCCAAGATAATTGTCTTTGTGCACCCGGTGGACGACGCCGTCCGGATCTTTCACGAGCCCTTCGATCGCATCGCCGATGCCGAGCGTGCCGACCATCGACAGACCGTCGAGGGGATACTTCTCCAACAGCTCCGGGGTGCGGTTCTGATCGGGACGAGGCCCGCTGCCGCCTTCGGCGAGCTGTTCCTCGCGACGTTCCTCGAGGCTCGGACTGAACGGATCGCGCAGTTCCACGCCGGCCGCGTCCTGACTCTTGTATTCGAAGGTCTCGAATGTCTTCACGACCGGCAACGGATCGATCGGCGCGCCCTTCTTCGCCTTTTCGGCGGCGACCCAGTCCTCCAGATCGCGTCGTCCCGCAGTGCAGCCCGCGAGCGTCAGCATGATCAGAGCGGGCACGAACAGCTTTCGCAAGCTCATGCTCATTGCGTCCCCCCCATTGCTGCCGGTTTCGCCGGCGGCGGCGGCGGTGTAGTGCCCGGTGTCGGTGCCGGTTGCGAGGTGGCAGTTTCGTCGTCATCGACGTAGCGATACGTCTTGACCGTACCTTCGAGTGCGAGCGTGCCGCTGGTCAACGCGGTCTTCGCACCCGGCGCGGCTCCCGCAGGCGCCTGCGGCCGCAGCGAGACATCGTGCATGGTCAGGATCACGACGCGCGGCAGTGACGCAACGCCGCTGATGAACGCGCCGAACTGGTGATACGAGCCGACCATGCGCAAGGTGATGGGCTTTTCGGCATAGAACTCTTTGATCTGCTCCGCGCCCGGCTGGAACAGGTCGTTTTCGATGCCGGACGACAGCGCCGTCTGCGAAATGTCGACGAGCAGTTCCGGCATTTCGGTCTTGCTCGGCAGCTGACGCAGCATCTGCCGCAGCATGTCCTTCATCTCTTCGAGCTGCTGGCGCAGCGCCTCGAGATTGACCGCCTTCGCCTGCTTCTTGGAGAAGTCGGCACGCAGGGTCTGCTCCGTCCGTTCCTTGGTTTCTAGGTCATCCTGCTGGTTGCGGATCTGGAAGTACCAGCCGGCCAGACAGATCACGCCGAACAGCAGCACGCAGAACGTCATCTTGACGCCCTGAGGCCAGTTGCCCGCGTTCTGGAAGTCGAGGTCGCGAAAATCCGACAGCTTCATGGCTTGGCCCCCTGAGGTGCCGGCGTCGCCGGCGCGGCCGGCGGAGCCGGTGTCGTCGCGGGCGCACCCGGCGCGGCATCCGGCGCCGTGCCGTCGTTCTCTTCGGAACCGGCCGGCTTGCGCAGCTTCACGTCCATCGCGAAGTCATAGGGCATGCGTTTTTCGGCAGTGCGCTTGATTTCGGTTTTCTTGAGATCGGGATGGCCGAGCCACGGCGACGCCTCGACGTTGCGCATGTAGGTCGCAACGCTCGCGTTCGACTGCGCGACACCCTCGAGCGTCAGGATGTCACCGACCTGCTTCAGCGCGGTCAGACGCACGCCCTCGGGAATCGTGTGCACGAGCTCGTCGAACATGTGCACCATCTGCGAGCGGTTGGCCTGCAATTGCTCGATGACCTGCTTGCGCTGCAAGAGCTTGTTGCGGGTCTTCTCGAGATCTTCGATCTCGGTGAGCTTCTTCTCGACTTCCTTGATCTGGGCCGTCAGGTAGTTGTTGCGGTCGACCTGGTTCTCGATGCGCGCGTCCATCCAGAACATCGCGCCGAGGAACGCAGCGACGCCCGCCGCGCCGGCCATCGCCAGCATGATCAGAAATTCGCGTTTGCGCACCGCGCGCCGTTCGGCGCGCCAGGGCAATAGATTGATTCTTGCCATCAGTCGAAGCTCCTGAGCGCAAGCCCGCAGGCAATCATCAGCGCCGGCGCATCCTGAGCCAGCGTTTGCGCCTGCACGCGGGAGGACAGCGACATGTTCGCGAGCGGATTGGCAACGACGCTCGGAACCCCCAGTTGCTCTTCCACCATGTCCGCCACGCCGGCGATCGAGGCGCAGCCGCCGGCCAGCACGACCTGGTCGACCTTGCTGTATTCGCTGCCGGCGAAGAAGAACTGCAGCAGACGACTGATCTGCTGGACCATCGCTTCCTTGAACGGCTCCAGCACTTCGATTTCATAGGACTCGGGCAG
>CAMLSI010000192.1 GCA_946482585.1 uncultured Lysobacteraceae bacterium | reverse complement strand
TGAGTGTCATGACGGCCTTCTCTGAGGAGATCGCAACAGTTCGGACGCAAGCGAGCGGCGCCAATTGGCATTTACATGGTTCATACAGAATCGAATGGCGTAATAAGTCGGTTTCATCGTGATCTCCAGTGTGGTCAGGCCTTGGCGTAGGCCTACCGTGGCGCCGCTCTCGGCGCCGGTTTGTTTGAACGGTGTGATCTGACTATAACCACAGATCATTTAGCCGTCTATACGTCTGTCTGCTTGGAAATGCCGTGACGGCATAACGGCACTTCCATTGCTCACTTCCACGGGCCGCGGCCGACGCACAGCATGGTTGCACGCGATACGACGAAGGTCGTGTCGTTTGACCACGTTCCGACGACTGCTGCTGCCGAAAAAATATGCCCGCCGACCGACTCTATCCCATCTTTGCCCGGCTTGCAGGACGCGACGTGCTCGTCGTCGGCGGCGGTGCGGTGGCCGGTCGCAAGGTCGCCGCACTGCTGGAAACCGGTGCCAAAATCACGGTCGGAGCGACCGCGTTCTCGCCCGAATTGGCGAATTGGGCAAAAAAAGGCTGCATCTCGCTGATTTCCGGCAAATTCGCCGAACACTGGCTCGATCGGCAATGGCTGGTCGTCGCGGCTACGTCCGACGCAGCCGTGAACGCCGCCGTCGCCGCGGCCGCGGAACGGCGACGCATCTGGAGCAACGTCGTCGACGATGCGGAACTGTCGAGTTTCCAGGTGCCCGCGGTCGTCGATCGCAGCCCGCTCGTCGTCGCGATCTCGACTTCGGGCGCGGCGCCCGTGCTCGCGCGGCTCGTGCGCGAACGCATCGAACGCCTGCTCGATCCCTCGCTCGGCGCGCTGGCGGCGCTGGCCGACCGTTGGCGCGGACGCATCCGTGGACGTCTCGCCGATCTCGGCCAGCGTCGCCGTTTCCTCGAACGTTTGTTTCAGGGTCGCGTCGCCGATCTCGTGCGCCGCGGCCGGACGGATGCCGCGGAAACCGCGCTCGCGCGCGAACTCGAACGCGCAACCGTCGCGGCGCCGCAGGGCTCGGTCGTCCTCGTCGGCGCCGGGCCCGGCGACGCGGGATTGCTCACGCTCAAAGGTCTGCGCGCGCTCAACGAAGCCGACGTCATCCTGCACGATCGCCTCGTCAGCGCCGACGTGCTCGCGCTCGCACGCCGCGATGCGGAACGCATCGAAGTGGGCAAGGAGGCCGGCCGGCATCACACAACACAGGACGGCATCCATGCGCTGATGCTCGAGCACGCGCGCGCCGGCAGACGTGTCGTGCGGCTCAAGGGCGGCGATCCGTTCGTATTCGGCCGCGGCGGCGAGGAACTGGAATTTCTGCACGCGCACGGCATCGCGTTCGAGGTCGTGCCCGGCGTGACCGCGGCACTCGCCTGCGCGGCCTACGCGGGCATCCCGCTGACGCATCGCGATCATGCGCAATCGGTGCGCTTCGTCACCGCGCATTGCAAGGCATCGGTCGACACGCTCGACTGGACCGCGCTCGCCGCGGAGCGGCAGACACTCGCGGTGTACATGGGCGTGGCCGGACTCGAGCGAATCCGCGATCGCCTCGTCGCCCACGGCCGCGCCGCATCGACACCGGCCGCGCTGGTCGAGAACGGCTCGCGCGCGCAGCAGCGCGTCGTGCTCGGCGACCTCGCGAGCCTGCCGCAGCTCGCGGCCGCGCACGGCGTGCAGTCGCCCGCGTTGCTGATCGTCGGCGAAGTCGCGGCGCTGGCCGCTCGTCTGAGCTGGTTCGGCGCGGCGCCGCTGACGTCGCTGCCGGAGGCGACCGGATTCGCCCGCGCCGCCTGATTCGTCCATAACTGTCTTAATCCCTTTTTCCTTATTGCAGCGAGGCAGCCATGATCTACGATTCGATCCTCGACACCATCGGCAACACGCCGATCGTAAAGCTGCACCGCCTGCCGCCGAAGCATGTCGATCTCTACGTCAAGGTCGAGGCGTTCAATCCGGCGGGCTCCGTGAAGGACCGTCTCGCGCTGGCGATCGTGCTCGATGCGGAACGCCGCGGGACGCTGAAGCCGGGACAGACCATCGTCGAAGCCACGTCGGGCAATACCGGCGTCGCGCTCGCCGCCGTCGCGGCGGCGCGCGGCTATCCGTTCGTCGCGGTCATGACCGAAACCTTCTCGATCGAGCGGCGCAAGCTGATTCGCGCCTACGGCGGCAAGGTGATCCTGACGCCGGCGGCGGAGCGCGGCACCGGCATGGTGCGCAAGGCGGCCGAACTCGCGCAGAAGCACGGCTGGTTTCTCGCGCGCCAGTTCGAGAACGAAGCGAATCCCGCCTGGCATCGCAGCACCACGGGGCCGGAAATCCTGCGCGATTTCGCCGGCAGGCGCCTCGACTACTTCGTGAGCGGCTGGGGCACCGGCGGCACCATCACCGGCGCCGGCGAAGTGCTCAAGCTCGCACGGCCCGACATCCAGGTCGTCGCGAGCGAACCCGCGGGCGCGGCCCTGCTGTCGGGCCAGGATTGGAAGCCGCACAAGATCCAGGGCTGGACGCCGGATTTCCTGCCGGCCGTCCTCAGCCGCACGATCGCCGATCGCATCGTGCCGGTGGACGACATCGTCGCGCGCGACACCTCGCGCCGTCTCGCGACCGAAGAAGGCATCTTCGTCGGCATCTCCTCGGGCGCCACCCTGGCGGCCGCGCTGAACGTCGCCGAGGAAGCGGCGCCGGGATCGACAATACTGGCGATGCTGCCCGACACCGGCGAACGCTATCTGTCGACGATCCTGTTCGAAGGCGTTGCCGAGGGCTCCGACGACGAATGGCTGGCGTCGCTCGAGCAGGCGCGGGCGGCGTGACGAATCGAACGTCGTCGGGCTGAGCCGAAGACGAAGTCCGACCTACGGCTTCGCGATCCTGGCCCTCGCCTCGGCGAGCCATTGGCGGCCGTCGACGGTGCGCGAGTCGTCGGCACCGAAATCCTTTTCCCAGACCGGCAGCCATTTCTCGAGCAGGGGCAGGATGTCGGCGGCGCGCTCGGGTTGCGCCGACAGGTTCTCGACGAGGTCGAACGCATATTTCGCCACGTTCACATGTCCCGGCGTCAGCACCTGTTCGGCCTCGGCGATGAGCGTGCGCTGCAACGTCTCGGCCTCGGCGCGCTGGTCGGTCTGCATCAGGAACATGCCTAGCGTCTGGCCGTAGGGCAACGCCTTCGGGCTGGTCGCGCCGAGCAGCCGGCGCGCATCGGCGTAGATGGATTCGAACATCGCCTGCGCCTCGGCAGTCTTGCCGGTGAACTGGCGCTGCCGCGCCTGATAGACGCGATGCGTCAGCACGTTCTCCGTCGTCACGTTGACGTTGTTGCGATCGTAGTCGACGATCGGGTCGATTTCGGGACCGGCCTCGTCGAAGCGGCGCAGCTCCAGCAACACGATGCCGGCCTGCAGTCGCGCGTACAGCGTGGCCGGATGCGTTTCGCCCAGACGTGCGTTCGCGATCGCGATCGCGGCCTTGATCGACGCGAGCGATTCCTCGAAGCGCTTGAGCAGCCGCAGCGAAATCGCTTCGCGCTGCAGCCATTCCAGCGTACGCGGATCGCCTTCGCCGAAATGCTCGCGCGCGCCGGCCAGGGTCTCGCGCGCGACGACCAGGGTCTGCTCGTAGCGATCGGTGTTCGCGTAGGCGCGCATCCGATGATTCAGCAAGTCGAAGTGTTCTTCGCTCCAGTCGCCGAACACCGCGCGCACGTCGGTCTCGATCGCCGCGAGGCGCCGCAATCCCTCGTCTTCCTTGCGGTCCTCGACATCGAGACCGGCGAGGCCGAGCTCGAAGCGCAGCCGCGCCGGATCGCGCGGCGACGCACCGACGAGAGTCATGCCTTCGGTGAACACCCGGCGCGCGGCTTCTTCGTCGGTCGACAGCAGCAGCCGGCCGAGCAGCCCTCGCGACCGCAACGCATCGGGATCGTCGTGACCGAAACGCGCCGCGAGCACGTCGAGTGCGGCACGCGCTTCCTGTTCCGCCGGCTCTCTTTCGCCGGCCAGGCGCAGGCTCTCGGCCAGCGCGCGTCGCACCGCGCCCTCGGTACGCGGCTGTCCGGCGAAGCGCTGCGCGACGGAACCGCGCGCCTGCTTCAGCGCCTCGCCCATGCTCAGGTCGAGCTTGCTGCGATACGGATTGGCCGAGCGGATCACGTCTTCGGTCAAAAAATTGCCGACCGCCGTCGCGATCGCGGCCTGTTCCGTCGCGCGATTGCGCTCTGCGTTCGCGATGCGCGCCTGCCACAGCGCCACGCCGAGCGATACGACGAGGAATACGAGAGTGAATGCGGACACCGCGACGCCGACGCGATGCCGGCGCACGAAACGCCAGGTGCGATAGCGCGCCGAATCGGGCCGCGCATTGATCGTGCGGCCTTCGAGCCAGCGGCGCAGGTCGGCGCCGAGCGCGCTCGCGTTCGCATAACGGCGCTCGGGCTCGCGATGGAGCGCGGCCAGCACGACCGTGTCGAGGTCGCCGGCGATCTGGCGCGCCTCGCGCTCGGCGGAGCGGTGTGCGTAAGGCCCCTTGCCCGCGCCGACCGTGGTCTTTCGCAATACCTGGCTGGGCCGCTCGACCGTCGTCGTCGCGTCGTCGCCGAATTCGGGCGCGGTCGCGCTGCGCCGATGCGGCAATCGTCCGCACAGCAATTCATACAGGACCACGCCGAGCGCGTAGACGTCGGTCGCGGTACTCACGGGCTCGCCGCGAATCTGCTCCGGCGCCGCATAGGCCGGCGACAGCGCGCGCGCTCCGGTGCGCGTCAGGCCGTCCTCCGCACTGTCGCCCAGGATTTTCGCGATGCCGAAATCGAGCACGCGCGGCTGGCCGTCCGCGTCGACGAGAATGTTCGACGGTTTCAGGTCGCGATGCACCACGAGCCGCGATTGCGCATGCGCGACCGCGTCGCAGATCAGCGCCATCAGTTGCACGCGCTCGCGCGCACCGAGCACATGGCTGCGCGCATAGTCGGTCAGCGCTTCGCCGGCGACGTACTCCATCGCGTAATACGGCCTTCCGTCGGCGCTGACGCCGCCGTCGACGAGCGCGGCGATGTGCGCATGATTGAGCTGCGCGAGGATGCGGCGCTCCTGGGCGAATCGGCGCAGGATCTCGTCCGAATCCATGCCGCGCTTGAGCAGTTTCAGCGCGACCTGCTGCACGAAATCGCCCTGCGTGCTTTCGGCGAGATAGACCTCGCCCATGCCGCCGCGGCCGAGCAGACGCACGAGACGGAAGCGGCCGATGGACGCGGGTGCCGGCGCGCTTTCGTCGGCGCGCGCCTGCTGCCCCTGGGCGAGCGCGTCGACGACGGTAGGCGCCATCGCCTGCACGCCGCGATCGAGCACGCCGCTCGCCGCGGCATCGGCCGCGAGCATCGCGGCGAGCTGTTCGATCACGGCCGGATCTTCGCCGGCGTCGCGCAGCGCGGAGAGTCGCGCTGCGCGCGCGGGCTCGTCGCTGTCGGCGAGTTCGTCGAACAGCGCGGATGCACGAGTCCAGCGCCGCTGCGCATCAGCGTTCATGGTATCGCTCCGTTGCGATGCCGCCGGATGGCGACGGATGATCAGGCAACCCTCGCCGGCGATCCGGCACTTCGTTTTCCTCGACCGCATCGACGCGCGACGCCGCTGACCGGGCGGCGCGCCCTCGGCACTCGCGGCTGTCCTCGCTCACGCCGGCTCCTTTCGCGATACGCGCTTCGTTGCGCGGCGTACGCGGCGCGTTCACGCCTCGTCGGGCGGCAGCGCGTCGCCGCCGAGCTGCTGGTGCAGGAACGCACGCGCCTTGCGCCAGTCGCGCTTGAGGCTGCGTTCGGAGCGCGACGTCAATGTCGAAATCTCGGCGAGCTCGAGGCCGCCGAAGAAACGCATCTCAACGAGCAGGGCGAGATGCGCATCGAGCGCCTCGAGCTGGCGCAACGCCTGATCCAGAGCGAGCAATTCGTGATCGCGCCCGTCGCCGGTCGCATCGGCCAGCTGCGAGTCGAGTTCGTCGACGATCGCCCCGCCGCCGCGCTTGCCGGCAATGCGCTGGCGCGCATGATCGATGACGAGCTGGCGCATCGCGCGCGCCGCGACGGCGAAAAAATGTTCGCGATCCTTGAGCGCGAGCGCGTCGGGCTTCGCAAGACGGAACCAGGCTTCGTGCACGAGCGAGGTCGCGCGCATGTCAGCCCGCATGCGTCCGACCTGCCGCGCCGCGAGCGCGTGCAGATCCGCATAGACTTCGCTGAACAGGCGCCCCGACGCAGCCGCGTCTCCGGCGCGCGCCTGCGCGATCAGTTCGGTGACATCCACCCGCATCGCCCCGTCCGCCGGCCCCGTCGCGAAGGTGCCACGACTGACGCGCCGCGGCAACGCATGCGGCGGGACGACGACCGTCGAAGAAGGCTGGTGCTGGAGCCATACCGCGCCCCACGCAAGAGCGCGCTTCGCGGGGCCAGCTCAGTCGCGCGCCGCGCGCGACGGCGCGGCGACGAAGCCGACGACGAGCAGGCCGGCGATCAGCAACACACTGTATTCCATGCCGTTGCGGCCGAGGCCGACCACGAACCAGCCCGCCGGTGCATGCACCAGCACGATGCCTATGAGATAGATCGCGCTGTAGAGCAGGCTCAGCGGAAACACGCCGCGGCCGAGCGCGAACAGCGGCGTACCGAGGATCTCGATCGCCGTCACGCCGACCGCGATGCCCATCCCGAACGGAAACCCGAGCCCTTCCAGCCATTGCCCGAACGGCGCGACGCCGCCGAAATACCAGCGCGCCCAGCCGTGCGCGGCGATGAGTCCGGCCAGGATCAGGCGCAGGACCAGCAGCGCTGCGGCGCCGCGGCGCGCGTCGAATTCACCCATTTTCCACATTGAAACACCCCGCCCCGTCGACCGCATCGATCAGAGCGCGCGGCGGCGACATCGGCAAGACCACCCGCCTCACTGAAACGTTCGACGCGCAAGAACGGCAAATCGCGAAGCAGCGGCGCGGTCCGGGATCTACCGTCGGCGGGGGCGCCGACTCAGGACTTGCCGTCGGCGGCCGGCTTGGTCGGCTTGACCGGCTTTTCTTTCGATTCGGCCGGCGGCGCCGCCGGCGGATCGCAGGCGGACAGCACCTGCGCACGCTGCGCCTCGATACGCGCGCGTTCTTCGGGCGTACCCGCGACCGGCGGCAGGTTCAGCGGCAAGGTCACACGCGTGACCACCGGCGTCAGCGCCTGATTCGATCGGGCGGCGGCGTAGACCAGACTGTCGATCGCCGAGGTCGCGACGACGCCGAGATCGCCGGGCGGCACGAGCTTCTCGAGCACGACGTCGCTGGTCGTGCCGTCGCTGTTGATCACGTAGCGCACGACGGCACAGCTCGGTGCATAGAGATTCACGCCGGTATTCGGCTTCATCGCTTCCATCGCGTCGCTCGCGACGAGCCAGTATTTCTCGAGGTCCTTCGCCGCGACGGGACGCGGCGTGATCTGGGCCGCGGCGGAGGCGACGATGGCGACGATGGCGACGGCCGTCACGGCGACGACAGGGACACGGCGGAACGGCGAATACGGACGAGGCATCGGATGACCTGTTCTCGCGAAGGAAAGGGCGCCACGGCAGCGGCGTGCGCAGTCGACGCCGCATTGTCGCGCGTCCGTCGCGACGATCACAACGCGGCGCGGCATCGCTCAGCGGCCGCCGCGCATACGGCTCAGCAAAGCGGTGAGACCGCGGCTGCCGAGCGCGACGGCCACGCCGAGAACGCGGCGATGCGCACTGCCGCGGCGAGTATCGGATAGCGCGTCATCGTCATGAGTGTGCGCGCCGGAGCCGGATTGGCAGGAACGCCCCGGAAACCGGGGCCGGCTGTGATCACCGGCCCCGCTCGTTCACTGCAATTCGCCGAGCCCCTCGACCGCGCCGCCCGCGCCGACGCGCAGCAGCTTCAGCGTGTTCGTGCCGCCGAGACGGCCGGTGTGGTCGCCGGTCGTGATGATGACGCGATCGTTTTCCGAGAGCCGCCCGAGATTGAACAAGTGCTGCACGGCGGCGCGCGTCGCGTGCGCCGGATCGACGCCGCGCGGATCGAACTCGATCGCGTAGACGTCGCGATAGAGCTGCATGCGGCGGCGCGCCGACGCACTGCGCGACAGTGCGTAGATCGGCACCGCGGAACGATAGCGCGACAGCCATTGTGCGGTTGCGCCGGATTCGGTCAGCGCGACGATCGCGCGCGGATTGACCTGCGCGGACAGGAACATCGCCGACATCGCGATCGCCTGGTCGGTGCGGTCGAGGCGGTGCGTACCGGCCTGGAAACCTTCGAGCGGCTCGAACTGGCGCTCCGCGCCGAGGCAGACGCGGCGCATCGCGGCGACGGCCTTGTCCGGATGACGCCCTGCCGCGGTTTCCTGGCTCAGCATCACGGCATCGGTGCCGTCGATGACCGCGTTGGCCACGTCCAGCACTTCGGCGCGCGTCGGGATCGGCGATTCCACCATCGACTGCAGCATCTGCGTCGCCGTGATCACGATGCAGTTGCGCACGAGCGCCTCGCGGATGATCTTCTTCTGCAGCCCGGGCAGTTCGGCGTCGCCGATCTCCACGCCGAGATCGCCGCGCGCGACCATGACCGCGTCGGACGCGTCGATGATCTCGCCGAGCACGTCGATCGCTTCGGCGCGCTCGATCTTCGCGACGAGCGCGCCCTGCCCCGCGGCCGCGCGCAGCAGGCGGCGTGCTTCGTTCATGTCTTCAGCGCTCTTGGCGAACGACACAGCGAGGAAATCGGCGCCGAGTTCGGCCGCGAGCTTGATGTCGGCGCGGTCCTTGTCGCTGAGTGCCGCGATCGACAGGCCGCCGCCGAGGCGGTTGAGCCCCTTGCGATCCGACAGCGCGCCGCCGAACAGCACCTGGCAGCGTACTTCAGTGCCGACGACGTCGAGCACCGCGAGCGAAATCAGGCCGTCGTCGAGCAGCAAGGTATCGCCGGTCTTGACGTCGTTCGGCAGGCCGAGATAGCTGACGCCGACGCGTTTCTCATCACCCGGCGGCGCATCGGCACGGCAGTCGAGCACGAAGGGCTGGCCCGGCTCGAGCATGATGCGGCCGCCGGCGAACTTCTCGATGCGGATCTTCGGACCTTGCAGGTCGGCGAGGATGCCGACTTCGCGACCGAGCGCCTCGGCGGTCTCGCGTACTTCCTTGGCGCGTCGCACGTGGTCCGCGGCCGCGCCATGCGAGAGATTCAGGCGTACGACGTCGACGCCTTCTTCGATGATGCGCTTGAGCATGCCGGGCGCATCGGTCGCGGGGCCCAGGGTGGCGATGATCTTGGTACGTCGGGTCTGCATGGTCGCTTTCGGTCGTCGTTGGAATCGGCCAAAGCTAGCACAAGCAAACGCTGCGTTAGCGTCAGCGTCGCGACCTTCCGAGCGCGCGTTCGAGCACGGCGACGAGGCGCGCGGCGGCCTGCTGCATGCGCCGCTCGGCGACGGGCCGTT
>CAMLSI010000191.1 GCA_946482585.1 uncultured Lysobacteraceae bacterium | reverse complement strand
CGAACGCGGCATGCTGCGCGCGATCGAACGCGCGACGCGCCAGCCGATCGAGCCGATGAACCTGCCCACCGTGGAAGCGGTCAACGACCAGCGCATCGCGCGGTTCAAGCAGCGCATCAGCGACACGCGCGCTGCCGGCGGGCTCGAGCTGTTCCAGCAGCTCATCGAACAATACGAGACCGAGCACGACGTGCCTGCCGTCGAGATCGCCGCGGCGCTCGCGCGCCTCGCGCAGGGCGACACACCGCTGCTGCTCGAGCAGGAAGCGAAGTTCGAGCGCCACGAACGCGAGAAATGGGTCGCACGCCGCGACGGCGACAATCCGCGCGGCGAACGCGGACCGCGCGGCGAACGGCCGCGGCCCGAACGCCGCGAGCGCGATGGTTCCAACGCGGCTTCGCCGAAACCACGCCATCCGACACCCGCGGATCGTTCTGCTGCCGAGACGCCGCGCGCGCCGGATGCATCGGCGCCCCGCGCACCGGCGCATCGCATCGAACGCGTCGACGCACCCGCCGCCAAGTACGCGGAGCGCGCGCCGGGCGCGCGCCCCGATCGCCCGGAACGTCCGGCGCGGACCGAACGTCCGGAGCGTGCGGAACGTCCTGACCGTCCGGAACGCCCGCGCCGGCAGGAAACCGGCATGGAGACGTTCCGCATCGAAGTCGGTCACAGCCACGGCGTGAAACCGGCGAACATCGTCGGCGCGATCGCGAACGAGGCCGGACTCGACAGTGCGAACATCGGCCGCATCGAGATCCGCGACGACCACAGCCTCATCGATCTGCCGCAGGGCATGCCGGGCGACGTGTTCAAGCACCTGAAGAAAGTCTGGGTGTCGGGCCAGCAGCTACGCATCACCCGTGCCGACGAGGCGCCGGAAGCGTTCCGCGGCGGTAGCGGCGGCGGCAAGCACAAAGGCCGGAAGTAAAGTCGATCGATTCGCGGCGTGGGCCGTGCATCGCGCACGGACCCGCAGTGGCGACGTGCAGACTGCAGCGCCGGCGACGCAGCGCGCGATGAGGCGCACGTCGAGCAAACCCAGCAATGGCCGGGCCTTGCGCCGGAATCGCGCCGGGTCGGGCGCCGCTGGCACGCCGCCTGCGTCTGCGGAAGGACTCGTTCCTGCCACGGAGACTCGCCATGCACGTCACTGTCGTTCTGCCCGCTGCCGCGCTGCTCGCCGCGATCATGCTGACGGGGGCCGCGCTCGCCCAGACCCAGACGCCGCCACCGCCGAGCTCGCTCGATCCCGCGACGGGCATGACGTCCATGGCGCAATTGGACGTCAACAAAGACGGCTTCGTCGACAAGTCCGAGGTACCATCGGGCAACGAACTCGCCGGCAAATTCGCGCGTCTCGACACCAACAGCGATGGCAAGCTCGATGCCGCCGAGTTCGCGCGCTATCAGGAAGAAAAGCGCTGAAGGCGGCTGACCTCATCCGGCACCGCAACCCCGCCGGGCGACGACAGCACCTACGTTCGAGCCGCGCGCGCCACCGCCGCGGTGCCGCTGCGGGCCCGGCCGCGGGCCGGCTCGCCCGGAGCTCACTCTCCTGTGCCTGGAGGCCGTCATGAAAACGCACTGGGAATTCTTCAAGGAAGGCGATCATTCCTTCGGCATGTTCTATCCGCGCCACTACATCCTCGTCGGCTTCGAGGACTATGCGCAGGCGCAGGCGGCAGAAGCCGCGCTGTTGCGGCAGGGCTTCACCGCCGACGAAGTCCGCGCAGCCACGGGCGAATTCGTCGCCAACGAACTCGAATCGCTGGATGACGCGAGTTTTCTCGACAAGCTGAAAATACAGATTTCAAAGGCCGTAGGGACCGAGGCCGGCTATATCGACGACGACCTCGAGCTCGCGCGCAGCGGCGGCGCATTTCTGTTCGTCTATGCGCCGACCGACGACGACTGCCGTCGCGCCATGGCCGTACTGAGCCAGTTGCAGCTCGTGTTTGCACGGCGCTATCTGCCGATGGCGATCGAGCGCCTGATCTACCCGGCGCGCGTCCAGCCCGACGTGTGACGGCACGATGACACGGCGGCCCCGGTCGCCGCGTCGGGGATTCCGCCTCGCTGCCCGTCGGCGCGTCCTGCGCGCGCCGCATGGGCGCCCCATGCCGCTCCTGCGTGCGCCGGATCCGACTGTCCGCAGCGCATGCCGATCTGACGAAAAGCGCATATCGACACGGCCACGCGTGATTAGGCGCGAACGGAAAATCGGCTTTCATTTAGCGCCCGTTTAACCGGCGCGATGGCGTCATAGCCGCACCGACAACGGCCAGCGCCGCCAGCCGGTTTCGCTCACACGCTAGAGGACAGCATGGGTACGAAAGTCGCCATCATCGGCGGCGGCGCCGCCGCCGCGTTCGTGATCACGGAACTGCTCGAACACGGTGTAGGCATGCCGGCCGAACTGCATTGGTTCTCGGGACGGCGCGGCGGCAGTCGCGGCGTGGCCTACGGCACGCCCGTCGACGAGCACCTGCTCAACGTGCGCGCAACGGCAATGGGCCTGAATTCACCCGAGCCGACCGAATTCCTCGACTTCGCGCGCCGGCACCTGCCCGACGCGCGCGGCGGCGATTTCCTGCCGCGGCGCCTCTACGGCGACTACCTCGAAGCGCGCGTCGCGCGCGCATTCGAAGGCGCGAGCTTCCGCGGCATCCGGGCATCGCGTCTGCGCACGGAAATCGACGCGATCGAGCCGCTGCCCGGCGGCGGCTATCGTCTCGTCGATTCCGCCGGTTATCCGAGCGAAGCCGATCTCGTCGTCGTCGCGACCGGCGCGCTGCCGAACCGCGCTCTGCCCTGCGTCGACGAGACGCTGATCGAGGCGGGCCGCTACGTGCTCGACCCCTGGCTGTGGCTGTCGGCGAATACGCTGCCTTTTGAAAAATTGCGCAAGGTACTGATCGTCGGGTCGGGCCTGTCCGCGGTAGACCTCGCACTCAGCGTCACCGAACGCTGGCCGCAGGTGCACGCGACGATGCTGTCGCGCCGCGGCCGCCTGCCGGCCGCGCACAATCGCGACGCGCAGTTGCCCGCCGAAGGGCTGGCCGAACTCATCGCCGATCTGCGCGAGCGTCCCGAACTGCGCCGCTGGACGCGCCTCGTGCGCGCGCATTGCGACGAGGCCGACGACTGGCGCGGCGTCATCGACGGCCTGCGGCATGCCACGCCGCAGTTGTGGCGGTCGCTGCCGGCCGACGACCGACGCCGCTTCCTGCGTCACCTGCGCAGCGCCTGGGAAATCGGTCGCCACCGCATGCCGCCGCAGGTGGCGCGCCGCGTGCTCGAACTGCAGGCCGATCGCCGGCTCCAAGCGCAGGCCGGCCGTATCCGCTCGTTGCGTGCGGGACGACACAACCGGCCGGTGCTGACGTGGACGCGCGGTCCGCAGCACGACGTCGCCGAAGTCGCCCGCTATGACCTCGTGCTGCAGGCAATCGGCATGGACACCGACGCGCGCGTCAGCACTCATCCGATCGTGCGTTCGCTGCTGCAGAACGCACTCGCGCGCGCCGAGGCGAACGGCCTGGGCCTGGAGGTCGACGCCGATGGCCGGCTCGATCCGGCGCAGCGCATCTGGACGCTCGGCGCCCTGTGCCGCGGGCGCGACTGGGAGTCGACCGCGATCCCGGAGATCCGTCAGCAGGCACGCACGATCGCGGTGCAGCTGTTCCGCGAGCTCACGAACGAGGCCGTGCGCGAGAACGGCGCCGAGCGGCGCCCGCTCGAGCTCGCCGAACATCACTGGTAGGCCGTTGCCCCGCTCCCCGCGTGCGTCGCGCCCCGGCGCCGCGCACGCGGGAGTCACTCGCCGAGCAGTTCCTTCAGCGCCTTCTCGCGTTCCTGCGTGAAGTACGTGCGCCACGCATCCGCCGGGACCTTCGGGTATCTCTGCGCGCCGAACGCGACCCAGGCGTCGCGGTATTTGATCCAGGCGCGCTCGGCATCGCGGATGCCGTCGGGAGTGACCGTACCCGTGATGCCTTCCGCGCTGTCGGCCTTGTAGCGCTTGATCGTCGCCGCGTACGTCGCATTCAGCGCCTTGTCGGCGGCGGCGAACGCGGCCGCGTCGCCGCGGGGCAGCGCGCCCTGCTCGAACGCGGTCAGCGCGTCCACGAGCGCCCCTTCGAGGCTCTCGCGCGCGCCGACCGCCATCGCGCCGCGCGCGGTGCCGCTCATGTCGACCTCGCCGTCGACCGCGGCTTCGAAATAGGCATCGGCCGCGGCGCGGACGCTTGCGAACGCGGCGCGATGCGCTGCACTCCAGGTCGCGGTCAGCGCGGCGACGCGCTTGTCGCGGTCGACCTTGGCTGCATCGGCCGCACGGCTCGCGCAGAACCCCATCATGTAGCCGCTCGTGATGTCGTCGCAGAGATCGAACGGCTCCGCCTTGCCCGGCGCCCTGGCCATCGCGTCGAGATGTTCCAGCCGCCCGTCGAGCTCCGCGGGCGCGCCATCGGTCTCGCAGGCGAATTTTTTCGCGAGCCCGAGATCGCGCGCCACGCCGTAGCCGTTCGCATAGATCATCAGCAGCACCGACGAGCCGCCGAAGACGAGCTGATCGCCGTTCTCGCGCTCGAGGTAGGCGCACAGCCGCGCATCGACATAGTCCGGCTTGCCGCCGTCGGCGTAGTACAGGCTCTGCGAGTCGCACCCGGCCAGGCGCGCGCGCGCGGCCGCATCGGGCTCGTCCGTCTTCGGGATCGCCGCCTTGGCCAACGCGGCGCAGGCCGGATTGTCGGCGCCGCCCTGCGCTGCGGCCGTCGCCGCGAGACCGGCCAGCAACGCGGCGACACCGATCGACTGCACGACTCGTTTCATGTCGAGATCATCCATGCTCAGGGAATGCGCAGTGTAAGCGCGACGGCGACGATGCGTCGTCGGCCCCGCGCCGTCGCGTGCCTTGCGCACCGGGATCGCGCTACGCTCGCGGCCCGCTTCGCGACGAGACCCCGATGCCGAAATCGCTGCGTCCCGATCACGTGCTCGTGTTCTCGGTCTTCGTCGTGGCCTCGAGCGGTCTCGCCTACGAGCTCGTCTCGGCAGCGCTCGCGAGCTATCTGCTCGGCGACTCGGTGCTGCAGTTCTCCACCGTGATCGGCTGCTACCTGTTCGCGATGGGCATCGGCTCGCACCTGTCACGCTTCGTCAAGGATCCGGACCTGCTGCGCGTGTTCGTCGAGGTCGAGCTCATGATCGCGCTCGTCGGCGGGCTGTCGGCCACGCTGCTGTTCGTGCTGTTCGGCGCACAGGGGCTGCCGTTCCGCACGTTGCTCTATGCGCTGGTGTTCGCGATCGGCGTGCTGGTCGGCAGCGAGATCCCGCTGGTCATGCGCCTGCTCGACGCGCGCAAGGCGGAGACGCGGCTCGCGCTCGGCGACATGCTGAGCCGGGTGCTCACGTTCGACTATCTCGGCGCCCTGCTCGTATCGCTGCTGTTTCCGTTGCTGCTCGCACCCTGGCTCGGCATGGCGCGCACGGCACTGGTGTTCGGCCTGCTCAACGGCGTCGTCGCGCTGTATACCGTGCATGCCTTTCGCGACGCGCTGCCGCAGCGCCGCGGCATCCTGCTGCGTGCGCTGCTCGTGCTCGGAATCCTCGTCGCGACGCTGGTCGCTTCGCAGCGCCTGACCACCTGGTCGGAGCGCCGGCTCTACGGCGACGAGATCGTCTACGCGGAAAGCTCGCCGTATCAGCGCATCGTGCTGACGCGCTGGCGCGACGACCTGCGCCTGTATCTCAACGGCGAACTGCAGTTCTCCACGCGCGACGAGTACCGCTATCACGAGGCCCTCGTACATCCGGCGCTGCAGGGCAGCGGCGCGCGCTCGGTGCTCGTGCTCGGCGGCGGCGACGGACTCGCCGTGCGCGAAGTGCTCGCCCACGCGTCGGTGCGCGAGGTCACCGTGGTCGATCTCGATCCGGCCGTGACAACACTGTTCGCGCAGCGTCCCGAGCTCGTCGCGCTGAACCGCGGCGCGCTGACCGACCCGCGCGTGCGTGTCGTCAACGCGGATGCGGGACGCTGGCTCGAGACCGACACGCGCCGCTTCGACGCGATCCTCGTGGACCTGCCCGATCCGACCAACTTCGCGCTCGGCAAGCTCTATTCGGTACCGTTCTATCGCCTGCTCGCGCGCCATCTGAACGACGACGCCCTCGTCGCGATCCAGGCCACGTCGCCCTACTATGCGCCGCACTCGTACTGGTGCATCGAAGCGAGCCTGCGCGAAGCCGGGCTCGCGACCTGGCCATACCACGTCAACGTGCCGTCGTTCGGCGAATGGGGCTTCCTGCTCGCGGGCCGTGCGACGCGACAGTATTCGCCGCCGCAGCGCTACGACGTCGCGACGCGCTATCTCGATGCGGTCACGACCGCGGATCTGTTCCGCTTCGCGCCGGACCTGCCGCGCCCCGAGGTCGAACCGAACCAGCTCGATACCCAGGCGCTCGTGCGCTACTACGAACGCGACTGGCGCAACACCGTGCGTTGAGCGGAAGTCGCCGCGCGAAACGCGACGCGGGCGCCTGTTTCGTGCGCCCGCGTCGCCGCCATCTCCGCAGTTCCGCGCTACTCGGGCCGCCACCAGAACAGCCGCCCGGTCGCGCCGGTCGCGAGGCCGGCCCGATCCGATCCGCTGACCGCATAGATGCGGCCGTCGATCGCCGCCCCCGGTACACCGTGGACGGGATGCGGCAACGCGGGGCCGGTGAACCAGCGCGTTCCGCCCGCGGTATACACCTCGGTCACGCCGACGACAGCGAGATTGACGCCGTTGTTGAGCTGCTCGCCGCCGGTGATGACGATCTGTTCGTCGACCACGGCGGCGGCAAAGCCGCCGCGCCCATGCAGGAACGACGGCCCCGTGCGCCAGGTTTCGCTGACCGGATCGTAGATCGCGGTCGTGCGGGTTTCGGGCGAGCGCCCGCCGATCACCCAGATCTCGCCGAGAAACGCCAGCACTTGTGCGTGATCGCGCTCGATCTGGTCCGGCGGACGTATGCGCCGCACGGCACGCTGGCGCGGATCGTATTCCTCGAGACTGCCGTCGCCGGTACCGATATAGGCGCGACCGTTGAGCAGAGCGGCCTGGCTGCCGTAGGTCCATGTCAGCTCGGTCAGCGGCTCCCAGGCCGCGCGCGCCAGATCGAAGCGGAACGCGGGCGAATTCGTGTCGCCGCCGCCGACCGGCGCACCGCCGACGACATAGATCGAACCCGGCACGGCAAACGCCGCGAGGTGATGGCGACCTCCCGGCAGCGGCGGCAATGTGCTCCAGCTGTCGGAAACCGGGTCGTAGCGTTTGAAGGCGCGGTTGTCGCCGTAGCCGCCGACCGCATAGAGCTTGCCCTCGTAGGCGATCGCCGCGTGTTCGGACTGCGCCGGATTCGGCATGCGCGCCGCTTCGACCCAGTTGCCGCCCAGACGCGGCTGCGGCGTGCCGTCGATGCAGGGCGCACCCGCGAGCGCCGTCACGCGCGCCGACGCGTAGGCGCCGCTGCCGTAAGCCGCCGCGTCGGCGGCATAGCGCACGGCCGCGCCGTTGCATCCGGTGAAATCGAATTCGATGCGGCCCCAGCGCTCCTGCCGCACGGCGCTCGCATCGAACGCCGTACCGAAGCGCGTGCCGCGCGTGACGTAGGCATCGACGACGAGGCGGTTGTCGGCGCTGCGCTGGCCGACGCCGGTGAGCCACAGCTGATTGCCGGCCGGATCGAACGTGAACCAGTAGACCAGCATGCGGCCGTCCGGCAGATCCTCGATGAACCAGCCTTCGCCGGAACGGCCCGGCACGAACCAGTTGCCGCTGCGGCTGCGCAGACCCGGGAGCGCGCGCCCGCCGCCGTCGACTAGCGCGCGAGTGCCATTGCATTGGACTTCGTCGATGCTCGTGATGCGCCGCAGGCTGCGCGTGCCGCTGCCGTAGTCGCCGCTGCCCTCATAGTGCAAGGTCGCCGCATTGCAGTCGTCGAACGCGAATTCGAAGCGTCCCCAGCGTACGTTCTCGATCTGCGCTGGATCGAACGCCGCGCCGAACCGGCCGCCGCGCGGCCGGTACACCTGCTCGAACACGAGCCGGTTGCCGCGGAATTCGCCGCCGGCCGCGACGAGCCAGATCTGCTCGCCCGGCTCGCCCGCTGCCGGGAACGTGAACCATGCGGCGACGGCATTGCCGTCGGGCAGTACCTCGAGAATGAACCCTTCGCCGCTGCGATCGGGCTGAAACCACGAACCGCTGTGCATGGGCCCGGCCCAGTAAGGCCCCTGCACCACACCGCTGCCTTGCGCAGCGGCGCGATCGACGCACGCCAGCAGGAGCAGCAGACCCGACGACAGTATTCGCAGCAACGTGGACATGACCGGCTCCGGCGGGCGAGAGCTGCCAGTCTCTACGAACCTCGTCGTATGTCAATCGATGGTCTGGCGGGCGCGGCGGTCGCGATGCACGCGGCGGCGGCGTGTTCGGACTTTCCTGAGCTATGCTCGGCCGTCCTCCGCATTCTCCGACGCCCCATGCAAACGCTGCTGCGCCGTTGCCTGCTCGCCCTGTCCGTCGCATTGCCCGTCGCCGCCGTCGCACAAGGCGATGAATGGCTCATCGTCCAGACCGGCCCGCTGCTCGATCGCCCGGGCCAGGCGCCGCGTACGAACGCGACGGTGCTGATCCGCAACGGCCGCATCGCCGCCGTGCGCGATGGGCACGCCGCCGCCGCCGCGTTCGCCGACGTGCCGGCCGACACGCGCGTGCTCGATCTGCGCGACCGCTACGTACTGCCGGGGCTGATCGACAGCCACGTGCACCTCACGTCGGACAAGGCCGGCGCCGAAGCCCAGCTCGAATCGGTCACGCACGACGCCGCGTATTTCGCCTACGAAGCCGCGGTCAACGCGCGCAAGACGCTGGCCGCCGGCTTCACCACGGTGCGCAATCTCGGCGACCGCGGCGGCGTCACGCTCGCGCTGCGCGATGCGATCGCCGCCGGCAAGCTGCCGGGACCGCGCATACTCGACGCCGGTTCGGCGATCTCGACGACCGCGGGTCACATGGATCCGACGCTCGGCTTCAGCGGCGAGCTGCACGACGTCATTGCCGCGGAAAACACGACCTGCGACGGTGCCGACGACTGCCGCCGCGTAGTGCGCCGCCAGATCGCACGCGGCGTCGACGTGATCAAGATGGCGACGACCGGCGGCGTCAACAGCCGCATCGGCGCGGGCCTAGGCCAGCAGATGTTCGAGGACGAAGCGCGCGCGATCGTCGAGACCGCGCATCTCTATGGCCGCAAGGTCGCCGTGCACGCGCACGGCGCCGACGGCATCGCGCTCGCGCTCCGCGCCGGCGCCGATTCGATCGAGCACGGCACCTTGCTCGACGCCGATACGCTCGCGCTGTGGCGCAAGCATCGCGCCTGGTACGTGCCGACCCTGTCGACGGTCAACGGCTACAAGGAACGCCTCGCGGCGAATCCCGGCGCCTATCGCGGCGACGTGCGCGAGAAGATCGAATGGCGCATCGGCATCACCGGCAAG
>CAMLSI010000190.1 GCA_946482585.1 uncultured Lysobacteraceae bacterium | reverse complement strand
GCTTCAACGATGCGTTCTCCCTGAGCACGCCGCCCGACACGACAAACGCCTCGGGCTGGGCCGGACGCGGCGTCCATCCCGTGAGTCCCGCGGGCGCGAGCGACTACGCCTTGTGCGTGGACGACCGCGGCCGCGTCTGGACGTCCACCTTGCGCCGCTACGACCCGGTCACGAAAGCCTGGCTCAACCCCGTGACCAGCAGCGGCGCCAGCCTGCGCTTTCCCGCGGCCTACGACTGCAAGCGCCGCCAGGTCGTCACGATGCAGTGGGGCGACAGCCAGGGCTCGAACAGTGGCTGGAGCATTTCGCGCATCCCCGTCGACGGCACCGCGCAGATCAACGTGACCATCAACGCCTCCGCGGCCTTTACCGCACTGACCGGCTTCATTCCGCAGTACCTGGGCTTCGCCTACGACGAAATACGCGACGAGTTCCTCGTGATTCCGGGCGGATCGTGGACGGGCAGCGGCGCCAGCCTCGTGCCGAACCGCCGCGTGTTCGTGCTCAAGCCGAATGCGGGCAACGCCTGGGACCTGAGCGAACGCACCCTCGGCGGCGCTGCGTGGACCTGCAGTCAGGACGGCGTGAATGCGCGTCTGAAATATCTGCCGCAGCTCAAGGGATTCGTGTTCCAGCCCGCCTCGAGCCAGAACCTGGTGTTCTGCCGCACGGCGGCCTGAACGCGCGCACGACAGCGGCACTCACTGCTCTGCGTGTGGAACCCGACCGAACGGGGCGTCGAACGACGCCTTGATATCGAACGGGGCGTCGAACGACGCCTTGATATCGAACGGGGCGTCGAACGACGCCCCGAGCACGCCGCCCGTCACGCCGGCAGCTTCGCGATCACCTTGATCTCGAACTGGAAGCCGTAGAGCCACGTCACACCGATGCCGGTCAACGTCGGATGCGGTGCGGAGCCCCAGTATTCCGGCACGATCTTCCAGATCGTGTCGAAATTCGATTCGGGATCGACGATGAACACGGTCACGTCGACGACGTCATCGAACGTGCATCCTGCAGCGACGAGGATCGCGTTCAGATTGTCGAACGCACGCCGGACCTGCGCGTCCAGCTCGGGCTCGGGAGAGCCGTCTTCGCGGCTGCCGACCTGTCCCGAAACGAACAGGAACCCATTGGAGCGGATGGCCGGCGAATAGCGATTCCGCTCATACAGCGCCTGGCGCCCGGACGGAAAAACGACGTCGCGATTGATCATGGACTGCCTCCATCGATGGCCGAAGCGGCCTTGTGTTGACGAGGGAAGGAATCTAGGAGGCCGTGCCTCGCCGATAAACCAGCAAGTCTGGCGATCAATGTTTGTAGAATCCAAACAATCGCCGGTATCGCTGGAGTACGTATGGACCGCTTCGATGCGATGCAGGCATTCGTCCGGGTGGTGGAAACCGGCAGCTTCACCAAAGCCGCCGAGACACTTCACCTGAGCAAGACCAGCGTGACGCAACTGGTGCAGCAGCTCGAAGCGCGACTGCGCGTCAGGCTGCTCAACCGCACGACGCGCAAGGTCAACGTGACTGCCGACGGCGCCGTCTATTACGAGCGAGTGGTGCGACTGCTGGCCGACCTCGACGACAGCGAGACCAGCCTGTCCGCTGCGTCGACATCGCCCCGCGGCCGGCTGCGCATCGATGTGCCCAGCCCGCTGGCGCGCCTGATCCTGATACCGGCCTTGCCGGCGTTCCACGCGCGGTATCCGGACATCCAGCTCGACATGGGCGTCAGCGACCGCATGGTGGACCTGATCGGCGAAAACGTGGACTGCGTCGTTCGCGGCGGCGAACCCACCGAGCAGTCCCTGATCGCGCGACGCGTCGGCGAGCTGCGACTCGGTGCCTACGCAGCGCCGAGCTACCTGGACAGCATCGGCTCGCCCTCACACCCGCGCGAGCTGGAAGCCCCACGGCACCGTATCGTCGGCTTCCTGTCGGCGCGCACGGGAAAACTCTTTCCATTCACGCTGCACGGCGACGGCGAGCGCATCACCGTGCGAAGCCGCTACGTGCTGGCGGTCGACGACGGCAATGCCTATCTGGCGGCCGGCCTGGCCGGGCTCGGCGTGCTCTGGCTGCCGGACTACATGGCGAAGGCGCACCTGGAAGTCGGCGAGCTGGTGCGGTTGTTCGAGGACTGGCGCCTCGATCCGATGCCGATCTATGTGGCGTTTCCGTCGAACCGGCATGTCAGCGCCAAGCTGCGAGTGTTCATCGATTGGATCGCGGAGCTGATGGCAAGACATGCGCCCGTCGACGGGCGCGCACACCTGCTTCAGCCCGGCGTGTCGCGCGGATCCGCGCCGTAGGTGAACTCGGTTTCGATCGAGCCGTCTTCGCGATGCACGACGAGTTGCGCGAGCTCGCCGCGGTTGGCGTGCTGGCGGCCGCGGCGCTCACCGTCCTGCCGCGCTTCTTCCTTGGTGTCGAACGACGCGACGTCGTCATCGCCGCCGACATGGTTCAGATGCCAGCGTCCGTCAGCGTTTCGATGAACCAGGTGATAGACGAACCGTCCTGCGCTGTCTGATGCATTCATGTCGGAACTCCATGGTGATGTGAGGAACGCTTCGGCAGTGTCGCGCATCGCCGCAGGATCACCGAGCACTATCGGTGTCGGCATTGCCGCGCCTGTCATCCTCGTCGCATCAGCGGCGTGCGGTCTCTGCACTGCACACGTCGACTCGGTCTGCGCAACGGACGTGCCAAAGCGACGGTGTCGGCGGCGGCGAGTGCTGCGTCGACCCGCACTGCGCGGAAACAGGCCGTCGTCCATGGGGCGCGCGAACTGCAGCCGTCGGGATCGACGCCGACGACGGCAACGACGGCGGCCGCTATCGCTGCACGATATGGCGCAGCTCGCACGACGCACCGGGGACATCCGTGCAAAACGCGCGAGAAACCGCGGTTTTCTCCGCGCAGAACCTGCGGCGGGGCATGGCGCAGCTCTTGCTCTGATGGGAGACCCACAACCTACAGCGGAGAGAAGACATGGCCAAGAAATACGATCAGGCCCAGGTTGAAGAGTTGCTTTACCAGGCTCTCGAAACCGAGCAAGGCGGAATACAGGTATACATCGCGGCCATCTCGTGCGCCATCAACGACGACCTGCGCAAGGAATGGGAGGAATACCTCGAGGAGACGAGGACCCACGAAAAAGTCTTGCTCAACGTCTTCGAAACGCTCGGGCTCGATCCGGACGCGCGGTCGCCGGGCCGGGAAGTGGTCGGACACATCGGTCGATCGCTCGTCAAGGCGATGGAAATGGCCAAGGCCTCGGGCGATCCGTCGGCCGCACAGCTCGTCGCTGCCGAATGCGTGGTGTTCGCGGAAACGAAAGACCACCAGAACTGGGAACTGATCGGCCACGTCGCCGGGAAGTCCGCCGGCACGGCCACCAAGGTCCTCAAGCAGGCGCACGAGGCGGTCGAAAAGGACGAGGACCATCATCTGTATCACACCAAGGGATGGTGCCGGGAACTCTGGATCCAGTCGCTGGGGCTGCCCGCGGTCCTGCCGCCGCCGGAAGAAATGAAAAATGTCGAAACCGCCATCGGCGCGTCACGCGCCGAACAGGCTCGCGACGAGTTGCTGAAGCGTCATTGATCCGGGGCACGCCGACGGCAGCGGATGTCTGCGATGACGGCGGCGACACCGCTGCGCAGTCCCACGGACAGTCCGTGTGCCGTCGCGCTGCTGCTGATCGATTTCATCGGCGAATGGCGCGTCCCCGGACGCGCGCAGCTGCTGCCGCAGGTCGAACGTGCCGTTCCGCATGCCGTGCGTCTCCTGCGGAGCGCACGGCGTGCCGGCGTTCCGGTCATCTATGCGAACGACAACTTCGGCCAGTGGCGATCGGATTTCGGCGCGGTGTGGAATGCCGCCCTCGCCGCGGGCGGCGCGGCCGCAGCGATCGCGTCGGCCGTCGCGCCGCAGGAGACGGACTACCGCGTGCTCAAGCCCAAGCATTCCGCGTTTTTCGGAACGCCGCTCGACCTGCTGCTGCAGCATCTGGGCGCGTCCACCGTGGTCCTGTGCGGCATCGCCGGCAATCAGTGCGTCATGGCCACGGCGATCGAAGCGCACATGCGCGACTACATGCCCGTCGTCGCGCACGACGCGTCGGCGTCGCGCACGCCGGCGTTGCATCGCCAGGCAATGGCGCAACTGGCCGACCTGGGACTGAGCGTCGTCGCGGCTTCGTCGGTGCGGTGGAAATCGTTGCTCAGGCGCTGAGCGGAGGCATCCCGTGTTCTCGACCGAGGTGAGCGTATGGGAATTCGCGGCGCGCGCGGCGCTGGTGTACTTCGCGATCATGGTGCTCGTGCGCATTTCCGGAAAGCGGACGGTCGGCGAGTTCACGCCGTTCGACCTCGTCGTCGTCATCCTGATCGGCGAATCCACGCAGGGCGCGCTGACCGGCGGCGACGAATCCCTCATCGGCGCGCTCGTCGTCTCGGCGACCCTGATCGCGCTGAATTACGCGATCGGCTTCGTCACGACCCGCAGCGCGCTTGCCGACAGGCTCATCGAAGGCAACGCCGTGTTGCTCGTACGGGACGGCCGTCTGCTCGCCGATGCCCTGAGGCGCAACAACATTCCCGAATCGGATCTCGACGAGGCCATCCGCACCGAGGGGATCGCAGGTCGCAAGGACGTGCACCGGGCATTCCTGGAACCCAACGGAACGATCAGCGTGATCGCGAAAAAAGCGCGCTGACGCCCCGCATCCATTTTTTGACAAAGCTGCTTCCCGGACGCGCCCTTCGTGCATTCCGCAGCAGCGCCGTCCGTCGGCGTGCGTTCTGCGTGGCTCGTCTTCGAGGATGTCATCCCGCTGGAACGGAAATGCGCAGCGCGGCGCCGTCTTCGGCGCCGGCTCGGGGACATCGCGCCTGGCACGCGAGTTGCGCCATCGACTTCGCCGATCCGCCCGCCCAGACGCCTGATGGCCTCGCAATCGAACTCATCGACAACGGCACGCCGCGGCGCGTCCCGCCGTAAAGCCCCTGCCTCGCGCCGTTCGACCGCGACGGCGGCGACAGCGTCCTCCACGCCACGCTGGGCCGACGCGGCAGCCGCCTTCGTGCGGGCCGACCCGATGACCCTGGCGGCTTCCATCGCGTTCTATACCGCACTGTCGTTCGCGCCGGTCGTGGTCATCAGTCTCGCGATGGCGGCACAGGTGTGGCCGGGTTCGGAAATGAAGCTCGTGCAGCAGCTGGGCGCCCTGCTCGGCAGCCAGGTGCGCGACGTGGCGCAGCTGGTCGTCGAGAGCGGTCGCACGGAGCGCTTCGCGTTCAGCGTTTCCGGCGCGATCAGTCTGATCGCGTTGCTGATATCCGCGTCGACGGCGTTCGCGCAATTGCAGGACGCGATCAACCGGATCTGGCGGATCGACGCGCCGATCGCCGCGAACGCCGTCTGGGCCTGGACGCGCCGCCGGCTGTTGTCGCTCGGAATGATCGCCGTCATCGGCTTCTTCCTCGTCGTCACGCTGGTCGTGAGTACGTTGCTGAGCGCGGCACTGACGCAGGAAGGCTGGACCTGGGTCGTCGTCAATGAGGCGATCACGCTGAGCGTATTCACGACGGCGTTCGCGGCATTGTTCCGCTTCGTTCCTGACGAACGGGAACGGTGGCGGCCGATCGCGTTCGGCGCGTTCGCCACGGCACTGCTGTTCGACGCGGGCAAATGGGCGCTCGGCGCGTACCTGGCCGGCAGCGATCAAGCCGACGCCTACGGCACTTCCGGGTCGGTGGTCCTGTTGCTGGTCTGGGTCTACTACAGCTCGCTGATCGTTCTCGTCGGCGCGGGCCTGACGAGCTGGGTCGCCGAGCGCTGGGAAAGCCGCCGACCTGTGCGGATGCTATAGAGCGACGAGCCCATGCCGGAAGGTCCTTCCATCGTCATCCTGCGGGAAGAGGCCGCGCACCTGGCAGGGATGCGCGTGACGCATGCGAGCGGCAACACGCGCCTGGACGCAGAGCGCCTGGTCGGCCGCACCATCGTCGCGCTGCGCTCGTGGGGCAAGCATTTCCTCGTGGAATTCGACACGTTCAGCCTGCGCGTGCACTTTCTCCTGTTCGGCACCTACCGCGTGGACGACCGACGCGAGGGCCTCACGCCGCGGCTCAGCATTCGCGGCGCACGCGGAGAGCTCAACCTGTATGCGTGTTCGCTGCGATTCATCGAGCAGCCGCTGGACGAGGTCTACGACTGGCGGACCGACGTGATGTCGGACCGCTGGGACGCGGCGCGCGCGCGAAAGAAACTGACGCAGCATCCGCGTCTGCTGGCCTGCGACGCCCTGCTGGATCAGGACATCTTTGCGGGCGTGGGCAACATCATCAAGAACGAAGTGCTCTTTCGCATCCGCGTCCATCCCCTCTCGCTCGTCGGCTCGCTGTCGCGCGCGAAACGCGGGGAACTCGTGCGCGAGGCGCGCACCTACGCGTTCGAATTCCTCGCCTGGAAAAAGGCGTACGTGCTCAAGAAGCACTGGCTGGTGCATACCCGGCGCGTGTGTCCTCGCTGCGACGTGCCGCTGCAGAAGGGCAAGCTCGGCACGACGCAGCGGCGATCGTTCTACTGCACGAACTGCCAGATCCTGTATGGGCAGGCGCGACCGGGCGCCGCACAGGAGGGCAACGGGCGAGGTCGCGTCCGTGCATCCGCGCGGCATGCCTAGCCTCGGCGAGACGACTTTGCCTTCATGCCGCCTCGGAGACGATCGTGCTGCCAGCGGCTCTGTAGGATGCGTCGCATGAAATTGCCGGAGTGAATGTCATGACAGCGCCTTACGTCGGTTGTGCCGGCTGGTCGATAGGCGGCGCTGTCAAAGCCCGCTTTCCCGGCCGAGGCACGCATCTGGAACGCTATGCGGCGGTGTTCTCCGCCGTCGAGATCAACTCGTCGTTCTACCGTCCTCACCGTCTGAGTACCTACCAGCGATGGTCCGGCAGCGTGCCGGATGGGTTCCGCTTCTCGGCGAAGTTGCCGCGCTCGATCACGTACGAGCATCGGCTCGCCGGCGCGTTGCCGCTGCTCGACACGTTTCTCGCGGAGATCGCGGGGCTCGGGGACAAGCTCGGCGTACTGCTGGTGCAACTGCCGCCGACGCTGGCCTTCGATGCGCCGCGCGTCGCGACGTTCCTGCGCGCGTTTCGGGCGCGCTATCTCGGCGGCGTGTGCATCGAACCGCGCCACCGCTCCTGGTTCGACGGAATGGCCGATGCGCTGCTGCAGGAACATGGGGTCGCTCGCGTCGCCGCTGACCCGGCGATCACCGATGCCGCGGCCATTCCCGGCGGAGACTCCTCACTGTGCTACCTCCGCCTGCACGGATCGCCGCGCATGTACTACTCGAACTACGAACCGGCGCGGCTGCAGGCCGTCGCAGCACGTCTGGACGGCTGTTCGCAGGCCGGCGCCGCGGCGTGGTGCATCTTCGACAACACGGCCGACGGCCATGCCATTCCCGATGCGCTCGCACTGCTGCGGCTCATGGGCGGATCGGCGGACGCGTGAGGTACCGGCTCATCGCGTGCCGAACAACCGGTTCAGCACGATCACGACGAACGCGGCGATCCGGGCCCGGGCGGCCCGGTCGACCGGCGAAGGATCGCGCTCGGCGAGACCGGACCGCACGGCGCGCCGCAGCGCCGCGAAGCCGCCGATCGTGAAACTCGGTCCGATGAGCACGGGCCGACCGCCGGCCGCGCGCCGTGCACGAGCAGGCAGGCGACCGTTTTTACGCTATGCGACTGCATGCCTGCCCTCCCCTCGCCCTCACCCGCGCTCACCGATCTGCTGCATGCCTGGAAAGACGGCGAAGGCGCCGCCTTCCATCGTGTCGTCGATCTCGCCTACGACCAGCTCAAGCAGATCGCCGCGCAGCGACTGCGCCACCGCGGCCAGTCCGTCACGCTCACGCCGACGGAGCTGCTGCACGACGCGCTGCTGCGCGTCGTCGATGCGCCTCGGGACTGGAAGAACCGCGCCCATTTCTTCGCGAGCATGTCGCTGTTCATCCGCTCCACGCTCGTCGACCACGCGCGGGCGCGCAGCGCGGAAAAGCGCGGCGCAGCACCCGCTTCGCTGAGCCTCACGCTGAACGACAGCGGCGAGCCGTCGATGGCAGCGGAACTGCTCGCGTTCGATCAGGCGCTGCGCCGGCTCGAGATGCTGGACCCGCGCGGCGCCGAGGTGCTGCACCTGACCTATTTCGCCGGACTCGACCGCGAGCAGATCGCGGCGGTGCTCGGTGTGTCCCTGTCTTCCGTCGACCGCGACCTGCACTTCACGCGCACCTGGCTTCGCGAGGAGCTGGAACTTGGAAGCTGAGCGCTACGCCCGCGTGAAGGCGCTGTTCGGCGCCGTCTGCGAAATGCCCCCGGCGCAGCGCGAAGCGCATTTCGACGAGACCGGCGAGGACGCGGACATCGTCGCGGACGTACGCGCCCTGCTCCGCCGCGAACAGCGGACGACGCAGCACCTGGAGCGGCCCATTCTCGGCCTGCTCGACGAACTCGCCGGCGACGAATGCGCGCCCGGCGACGTGCTCGGCGCATGGACGCTGGTGCGGCGCATCGGCCGCGGCGGCATGGGCAGCGTGTTTCTCGCGCAGCGCAGCGACGGTCATTTCGAGCACACCGCAGCGATCAAGCTGCTGCGCGGCATGCCGGGCACCGACGCATTCGCCTACCTCGCGCGCGAGCGCCAGATCCTGGCGCGCCTGAAGCATCCCAATATCGCGCGCCTGCTCGACGGCGGCGCGACGCCGCGCGGCCAGCCCTATCTCGTCATCGACTACGTCGACGGCGTGCCGATCGACGAGCATTGCACGCGACATGCGCTCGCGCCGCCGGCGATCCTGCGCCTGATCGCGGACGTCTGCGCCGCGGTGAGCTTCGCGCATCAGCGCCTCATCGTTCATTGCGATCTGAAGCCGAGCAACATCCTCGTCGATGCGCAGGGACGGCCCGTGCTGCTCGATTTCGGCATCGCGCAGCTGCTGCAGCACGACGACGATGCGACGGCGGAAACCGCGGAAACCGCACGCGCCTTCACGCCGGACTACGCCAGCCCCGAACAGCGCGAGGGCGGCGCCGTGTCGACCGCCGCCGACGTCTACGGGATCGGCCGCACCTTGCTCGCCCTGCTCGGCGGCGGGACCGCGCATCGCATCGATGCGGAACTCGCCGCGATCCTCGCACGCGCCACCGCATCCGACCCGGCGCGGCGCTACGCCGGCGTCGATGCGCTCGCGCAGGACATCGCGCGCTATCTCGCACGCGAGCCGGTGCAGGCCATGGCGTCGCGTCTGCCGTATCTCGCACGCAAGTTCCTGCAGCGCCGCTGGCCCTGGATCGCGACCGCACTGCTCTTCGTCGCCATCGTCGCAGGATTCACGCTGCGCGTGATCGCCGACCGCGATCGCGCCGAGCAGGCCGAGCGCAACGCGCTCGCCGACCGCGACCGCGCGGTGCAGGCACAGGCGACCGCGCGGCAGATCAGCGCATCCCTGACCTCGGTGCTCAACGGCGCGCATCCGGACGCGG
>CAMLSI010000189.1 GCA_946482585.1 uncultured Lysobacteraceae bacterium | reverse complement strand
CGACTCCCGATCAGCGTCGAGCGCTCGATGCCGCCGTCGATGCATCGCTCGCCGCGCCGAGCGCGGCGGCGGCGAGTCTCGATATCTTTGCGAGCGACGCGATGCAGATGAGCGCCGTGACCGCGCGCGCGCTGCATCGAGGCCTGCCGGCCGCGCTGCGGCAGTGCTGGTCCGGCGAGGAACGCAGACCCGCGTGGCTGCTGGGAGACGACAAAACGTGGTCCTGCCGCGAGCTCCTCGTCGACAATCTGACGTTCCTGCCACAGGCCACGGCGAACCGCCTCGCGCCGTTCGCCGATGCGGCACGCATGCTGCTCGCGGCCGCGCCGGCCGAGGAAGCCGAAGCGCAACGTCGCTATGACGAACGCGTCGCCGCGCTGCGCGCCGATCTCGAACCGGCTCCGGGTTGGCTGCCCGCCTACAACCAGAGCGGCAAGCGTTTCGTCCTGCTGTCCCTCGATGAAAGCCATCTCCCGCTGAACTATCGCCGCCGCCTCAACGATTTCGAACTGCTGCGCCGCATGCTGTCCATCCGTGTCGCCGCGCTGCGTGCCGATGTGAGCGAGGCCGGCATGGACGCGTTCCTCTCCGCGCAGCCGCCGGGACTGCGCCATCCCTATCCGGACAAGTCGATCCGCTGGGATGGCGTGCGCGGCGTGCTCACGGCCCCCACGGCGATCGAGGGGATTTTCGACGAAGGCGGACTCGATCTCGCCTATCGCGATGGTGAATAGTTTTAAATTTTTGGCTTTCGTGTTCAGTTCCGCATAGAAAAACCCGTCGCGCCCAAAAGACCTTCCCCCGCCGGGCGTCCGCGGCCGCCAGGCCCTGCGGATCCTGGCGACGGCCTTTCGCCCGCCTCGAGAAGGGGGGTTCCGCGCTCCGCCTCCGATTCCCGCCGCTCTGCTTGAAACGCCCGTCAAGCCACCCCACTCGCTGACGACCTCCCGCACGAGTCCCGCCATGATCGAGCTCTACTACTGGCCCACGCCGAACGGCCACAAGATCACCCTGTTCCTCGAAGAAACCGGCGTCGACTACACGATCAAGCCCGTCGATATCAGCGCCGGCGAGCAGTTCGATCCGACCTTTCTCGCGTTCTCGCCGAACAACCGTGTGCCGGCCATCATCGACCGCGCGCCGGCCGACGGCGGCGAGCCGGTCAGCGTGTTCGAATCCGGTGCGATCCTGCTCTATCTCGCGGAGAAGACCGGGCGTTTCCTGCCGGCCGACCTGCGCGGCCGCAAGAGCGTGACCGAGTGGCTGTTCTGGCAGATGGGCGGGCTCGGCCCGATGGCCGGACAGAATCATCACTTCGGCACGTATGCGCCCGAGAAGATTCCGTACGCGATCGACCGCTACGTGAACGAAACCAATCGCCTCTACGGCGTGCTCGATCGGCGCCTGGCCGGACGCGAGTTCATCGCAGGCGAGTACAGCATCGCCGACATGGCCTGCTATCCGTGGATCGTGCCGCACGAGCGGCAGCAGCAGAACCTCGCGGATTTTCCGAACCTCAGACGCTGGTTCGATGCGATCGCGCAGCGGCCCGCGACCGTGCGCGCGTACGCGCATGCCGAGGCCTACAAGAATCGCCCGACGATCACCGAGGAAAGCCGCAAGATCCTGTTCGGGCATACAGCGCGCAGCACGGCACGATAGACGCTCAGCCGAGGCCGAGCGCGAGCCGGATGGCATCGCGATAGCTGCGACTGGAGTAGAGCTCGGTCCCCGACAGCAGCCGCAGGCGGTAACGGCCCGACGCCAACGGTTCGACCTGCCCGATCGCGCCGACCCGCACGATATGCGAGCGATGGACGCGCAGGAACGTGCGTTCGTCCAGCTGCGACGCCATCCAGACGATGGGGCGCCGCAGCACGAAGCTGTGCGGGCCGGAGTGGATGTCGAGGTAATTGGCGTGCGCGACGACATGATCGATCGTCGACAGGTCGACCAGGCGAATGCGGCGGCCGATCGGCAGCGGAAGGGTCCGGGGCGCCGACGACACCGGTGCCGCCACTGCCAGATCGCGCCGCAGGCGCTCGACCGCGGCGAACAGACGATCGGCCGCGACGGGTTTGACCAGATAATCGCTTGCGTCGATCTCGAACGCCTTGGCGGCGAACTCCGCATACGCCGTGACGAACACGACGCGGGGGCGCGGCGCGGGCAGCTCCGCCCAGGCGGCGAACACGTTCCGACCCGGCATCTCGATATCGAGGAACAGCGCATCGACCTGCCGCGTGCGCAAGACCTGCAGCAGCTCGTCGGCATTCTGGCAAACCGCAGCGATGTCGATCTTCGCGTCGCGCGAGAGCAGCCGCTGCAGCCGCAGCCGCGCCATCGGTTCATCGTCGGCGATCGCGATTCGCAGCAGGCCGTTCATGCGACAGCACCCGTAGCATGCGCGGATACGACGAACGGCAGCGTCAACGTCACGCGCGTACCGCCCGCCGCAGTGCGTTCGAGATTCAACGACGCCGCCGCGCCATAGAGACAGCGCAGGCGGTCTTCCGTATTGCGCAGTCCGACGCCATTGCCGCCCGGACGCACGCTCGCGGCACCACCGGTGTCTTCCACCGCCAGCAGCAATCTCTGCCCGTCACGATGCGCCGATACCGATACGCGTCCGCCGTCGATGCAGCGCGCGATCGCGTGCACGATCGCGTTCTCCATCAGCGGTTGCAGCACCAGGAACGGCACGTTCGCGCCGCGGCATTCGTCCGCGATGTCGAACGCCGTCTGCAATCGCGCGCCAAAGCGGACCTTCTGGATGTCGAGGTACTGCTCCAGCGTCGCCAGTTCTTCGACGAGCGGCACCTGCTGCTCGGCCGTGCCACTGAGGCTACGCCGCAGCAATGTGGACAACCCCACCAGCATGCGGTCGGCGGCCGCCGCATCGTGATGCACCATCTCGGCAATGGTGTTGAGCGTGTTGAACAGGAAATGCGGATTGAGCTGCGCCGACAGTGCCTGCAGTCGCGCTTCGGACAGGCTCGCGCGCAGCGCGGTGACTTCGCTTTCCCGCTGACGGTAGCGCGCGGCGTAGATGAGTGCGTGCGCCACGCCGACGACCAGCCAGTACATCAGCAGATTGTTGAAGAGGCTCGCGATGAGCACGCGTCCCACGGCAGGCTCCTGCGCGTACCAGCCGACAAGTCCGTTGACCGCGAGCACATACGCGGCCTTGGCCACTACGGCAGCGACGAAACCGAGGCCCAACATGGCGAGGGAGGTCAGCAGACGGCCGCGTTCGAGCGGATAGCGCCGCACCAGCTCGACCAGGAACACGCTGAGCGGTACCCACGGCATCCAGGTTCCGAAGCTCTGCACCAGCGCCACTTTCACGTTTTCCGGCGTAGGCCCTCCGCCCGTCAGGGTCAGCATCGTCTGCGCGGACACCAGGCTATGGGCCGCCCAGAATAAGGTCAGGTTGCGCCAGAGCCGAAGGGACCGCCAGCTCGGCGCCGCCGGTGACGTTTCGTGCGCGGCAGCGTCTCCGCGATCCGGCGCTTCGCCGAGCAGAAGCGTCATCGCGCGCATTCCGGAACGGCGCAGAGACCTGGTCGACACGTGAGCGGCACCGCGTCGCCCCGGCATCGACGTCTGGCGGTCGGTCGGACGGCAGCGTCCAGGCGCGGTGCGTGCACAGGGTCCAGCGTGAAGGCGATCGGCATGCAGCGACGTTAACCAACGAATTACTGCGCTGCAATTCGCTCGTGACGACTACGGATCGAATCGTGCAATTCGTCCCTACACCCTTGTTCCACATTGGCGCATGCCGTTCGCTGTACGGGTCCCGCACGTGTATTTGCCTGTCGACCCGCTCCGCGCCAAAGCCGCGATGCCTTCCCTGGGAGCGCGGACTCGCACGAATGCGCGCGAAGGGACGCCCCCAACTTCGAATGGAAAAATCCATGTCTCGCCTGGTTCGAACTATCACCGCCCTGGTGGCGGTCACATTGCCGGTGCCGTACGCGCTGGCCTCCAAAGGCATCTGGGAGGAATACGAAAAACGCGTCACCGCTGCCGACACCGTCGGCACGGTCGGTCCCGATCAGTTCGGCGAGCGCATCGAATTTCAACGCGGCAGCTTCAGCCTGCGCGTGACCGATGTGAGCCTGCCCGGCAATTCCGGCCTGCCGGTCGCATTCACCCGCACGTTTGCTCCGAAAACCGTCGGCGGCGCGATGCGCGGTACGTTTCCCGACAACAACGCGCGCGACGGTGCGCTCGGCGATTGGGAAATCGACGTGCCGAACATCGGCGGCGTCTATCCGCAGCAGACCGGCTGGGTCAGCGGCAATGTACAGAGCCCGGCGCGCTGCTCGGGCGTGATGCAAGGGCCGACGTTGAACGTCAACAGCGAAGGCGGCAGCGACGGCAGCTATTTCTCGTCCCACGAATACTCGCACGGCGTACGACTGAATCTGCCCGAGGGTGGCGGCGCGCTGCTGACACCGTCTGCGTCCACGCCGAAGCCCGCTGCCGGCGCGCGCTGGATCACCGCCGACTGGACCGCGATCAACTGCCTGCCGACGGTAAACAACACCAGCGGCGAAGGTTTCATCGCCACGACGACCGACGGTACGCGCTACTGGTTCAACTGGATGTCCGCGGCGCACGAGCAGCGACTGACGAAATCGCGAAACGCCGGAATTTCCGGTCTTCCGCGCACTGTCTACGACCATCTGGCACGCAAGCGCTTCGCGCTCTATGCCACGCGCGTCGAAGACCGGTTCGGCAACTGGGTAACCTACACGTACGCCAACGCGGCCGATGCACCCATGCGATTGAGCAAGATCGAAGCCAGCGACGGGCGGCTGATCACGGTCAATCACAATGCCAGCGGTCAGGTACAGAGCGTGACCGCGAACGGCCGCAGCTGGAGCTACGCCTATACCGGTGCGGCGAACGATCCCTCCCTGTCGAGCGTCACGCTGCCCGACAGCAGCGCGTGGCAGATCGCGCTCGACACCTTCCAGCGCATGCGCATTCGCTACTACCAGGGCGAACCCGGCGAACCTTGGCGCAACTGCGGCAATCCGGGCGCCATCGAAGAGCTGACGTACACCGGAAGCGTGCGACACCCCTCCGGCGCTCTCGCGACCTACGAGTTGTTCCCCACGCGTTTCAGCCGCCAGGGCATCGACTACAACACCAACTGCGCGATCGGCAATCCCCACGATGTCAACGATGACACCGAGTGGTACCCGTCGGCCTGGGACAGCTACGCGATCGTCACCAAGCGTGTGCAGGGCGACGGCATCGCCGACCAGGTCTGGAACTACCAGTACGGTGAAGGTACGCAGACCGTCGTCACCGGCCCGGGTGAATGGACCCGCTATACCTACGGCAATACCTTCCGCGTCAACGAAGGGAAGCTGCTGACGGTCGAACGCGGCGAGTCGGCAACGCAGATCCTGCAGCGCGACGACTTCACCTACGAGTTGGCGCAGAGCGGCATGCCGTATCCGACTCCGATCGGAACCACGGCCAATCCGCGCAATGACGACTTCGCCCGGGAATACACCTTGCCGCAAAAGTCGCGCACGATCGTGCGTGACGGCACGACGTTCACGAATGCCGTGACGAGCTTCGATGCGTTCGCGCGTCCTCTCGCCGTCACGAAGTCGAACACGCTCGGTCACAGCAAGACCGAGACGACGACCTATCAGAACGACGTACCTGCCTGGGTGCTCGGGCTGGCCACGTCGACCAGCGTCAACGGCTTCGTGACGACGGCGACCGAGTACAACGCGCAGAACCTGCCGTATCGCACGTTCAACAACGGCAAGCTGCAGAACACGCTGACCTACAACGCGAACGGCACGCTGGCTACGGTCGCCGACGCCAGCAGCAATGTGACCACGCTGTCGAACTGGAAACGCGGTATTCCGCAATCCATCCAGTATCCGGCCACGCCGGAGGCCCCGGGCGGCGCGAGCAAGAGCGCCAGCGTCGACGACAACGGCTGGGTCACCGCGGTCACCGACGAAATCGGCGCGAAGACCTGCTACAGCTACGACACCCTGGGTCGCACGAGCCTGATCACCTATCCGTCCGAGACGCAGAGCAACGTCTGCGACACCTCGCGCTGGGCCACGAAGTACAGCGAGTTCCGCAAGCTCGCCGACACCGACTGGATGCCGCCAGGCATCGCGCTGTCGCGCTGGCGTCTGTATTCCCAGCACGGCAACCGCCACATGGCGACGTACTACGACGCGCTGTGGCGGCCCGTGCTCGTGCACGAATACGACAACGCGAACATCAATCCGACGTTGCGCTCGACGCGCAAGCGCTACGACGACAAGGGCCGCATCGTGTTCCAGTCCTACGTCGTCGGCGATCTCGTGCCCGGTGATGCCGGTACGCATACCACCTATGACGCGCTCGACCGCGTGCTGCGCACCGAGCAGAACAGCGAACTCGGCATGCTGACGACGGCGACGGAGTACCTCGGCAATCTCAGCATCCGCGTCACGCCGCCGCGCGGCTTTCCGACGACGACGCAGTTTATGGCCTGGGACGAACCCAGCTACGACCTGCCGATCCGCAGCGATCGACCGGAAAATTCCGTCGTCGAAATCCAGCGCCATCCGCATCTGGGACGTCCGGAACGCCTGACTCAGCGCAGCAGCGATGCCAACCTGCAGGTCAGCCGCTACTACGTGTATGACCAGTATGCGCAGTTGTGTAAATCAGTAGAACCGGAAACCGGCGCAACGGTTACCCAGTACGACGCAACGGGCAACGTGGAGTGGCAGGCGGCCGGCCTCGTCGGCGGCAACTACGCGAGCACGCAGACCTGCAGCCGCAATGAAGCACAGACGTCCGGACGCCTCGTGTCGCGCAGTTACGACGCGCGCGATCGCCTGACGCAGTTGAGCTTCCCGGACGGCCGCGGCAACGAATCGCGATCCTATCTCGCGAATGGCCTGATCGCGGGCGTGACCAGCTACAACGACGGCGCCACGACCGGAGCCGTGCAGACCGCATATACGTATGCCAAGCGCGGCCTGCCGCTGAGCGAAACGATCACTCAGCCGTCGTGGTATTCGTGGCGCGTCGGCTACGACTACGACGCGATCGGCAACCTTCGCTGGCAGTCGTACCCGACCGGGCTCACGCTGGACTACGCGCCGAACGCGCTGGGCCAGGCGACTCAGGTGCGCGACACGAACCAGAACACCTACGCCAGCGGCGCGAGCTACTACCCCAACGGCGCGCTCAAGCAGTTCACCTACGGCAACGGCATCGTCCACACGATGACGCAGAACGCGCGCCAGTTCCCGCAGCGCGTGACCAGTGCAGGCATCACCGACTACGCCTACACCTTCGACAAGAACGGCAACGTCGCCGACATCTGGGATCATGCACGCGACTCCGGCAACGGCCAGTTCGGGCGCTGGATGAACTACGACGGCCTCGATCGCATGACCGCAGCCGGCTCGTGCCGCTTCGGCGGCGATTGCTGGCACCGTTTCAGCTACGACGCGATCGACAATCTGCGCTCGTGGAAGCTCGCCGGCGTCAAGGACTACGCCGACTACGTGTACGACACCAACAATCGCCTGACGGGCATCAAGGACGGCGCCAACGCGCAGGTCGTCAGCATCGGCTACGACATGCAAGGCAATCTCAGCGCCAAGAACAGTCAGGCGTTCCAGTTCGACTACGGCAATCGTCTGCGCTCGACCGCGGGCATCACGTATCGCTACGACGGCGCCGGCCGTCGCGTTCAGGCCACCGCGCCCGATGGCAAGCAGCAACTCTGGATGTATTCGCAGTCGGGACAGATGCTGTTCTCCTGGGACGGCCCCAGCACGCAGAAGACGCACGAACACCTGTATCTGGCCGGCAGCATCATCGCGATCGTCGATCACGAATGGCCGAGCAATGCCGTGCTCGCCAAGCGTTACCAGCACACCGATGCGCTGGGGAGCCCGGTCGCCGAGACCGACGCCAGCGGCGCACTGATCGTGCGCAACGACTACGAGCCGTTTGGCGCGGTGATCGCAAAACCGCAGTACGACGGAATTGGCTACACCGGACATGTGATGGACGGTGCCAGCGGGCTCACGTACATGCAGCAGCGCTACTACGATCCGCAAATCGGGCGCTTCCTGAGCGTCGACCCGGTCACGGCCTATGAAATGCCGGACAAGATGTTCAACCGGTACAAGTACGCCAGCAACAACCCGTATCGCTTTACCGACCCCGACGGACGTACGGACCGGGACACCAAGAGAGAGCTGGCGCAAGACCGTCGCTCGATGAATGCGCATCCGAGTCTCCAAGGCTCGGTGAGAACCATCGGCGGGGCGGTGCCGAGCAGAGGCGCATCGAGCCATGCGGGCTCGGCAAAAGCTCAAGCGGCGTCGACGGACGCCGCCCCGCCCCAGGGTGGCAGTGCCAAAGGATGGAGCGCCTCGAGTGTTTTTACCGGCGACAAGACGATTACCGCGACCGGCGTTGCTGCAGCGGGTGTTGGCATAAAAGGTGAAAAAATTTCGGGTCCCGGCAATGACAAGATTTCGATCGTTACGCCAGCATTGGGACTTTCGGCGACGGGGACCGTCAACGTCCTGACGATTGGATATCAATGGTCCGATAAGCCCATGCCTGTCGATGTCAGCGTTGGTGGCGGCATTCAAGGCGGTTACGGTCTCGGCGGCGGGATAAGTCTGACGGTCGACCCGAGTGGCATCAGCCTGCAGGTGAGTGGAGGCCTTGGCGCGGGTGCTTCTTTTGATGTCTTCGGCATAGGCTTCAAGCCGGGAGTCGGACAGTGATGCCGTATCGGCTTCTCGCTGGCGGGTTCGTCGTGCTTCTCGTCGCCTATTTCGTCGAGATCATTGCGCTCGTCCGCGCGCTCAAGGCGAATGGCATCTGGAAACAGCTCGGAGCTCCGGACCTGTTTTCGCCCGTCGGTCAGGCACGCTTCTTCTCGATCGTGCTGGGCAGGGACCAGGCCGCTTTCGGTCTTCTGGGCGACGATCTCAAGCGGAAGAGCCAGCGCATCCGTCTCTACATGATCCTCGGACTCGCGTGCTTCGTCAGCCTGGCTGGGATTCTGATGGTTGGAAATACGCGCTAGCCCGCATTCCGGCTATCGCAAGCCCGTGCCCTGCAGGAGCCCGTACTCACGGGCTCCTGCAGGGCGTTTTTCATCGGCGGTTTCGCTGTCTGGCCGGCACCGCGAGCCGGTGACGCCCCGAACGACCAAGCAGACGAATCCGCCAAATCACGGCGCATATGACGCTTTCGCGTAAGCCACGCCTTTGTCGCCGCACCGCATCGACGCAACGGAATCCGTAGAGAAGCCGCACGATCGCACGTGCGATGGTTTCGCCGCCGCACCGCCTTCGGGTCGCGCGGCATTCGAGCGTCAACGGGGGCGCTCTACCGATGGCAAGACGACACCGGCCGACTCGCGGCGCCGGCGGATGTCCTCGTGCTCATGAAATGCGCGGAGCTCTGGTTGCGCCGAATCGTTGCGCCGTGTACGTGGATTTTTTTCGGGGGGACTCATGCATCGCACATCGTTGTACCTCGCCATCGCGGTCGCGGGCTTCGCGGCATTGCCGCTC
>CAMLSI010000188.1 GCA_946482585.1 uncultured Lysobacteraceae bacterium | reverse complement strand
TGGTTGCGCGCAAGCCTCGGCTACTGTTGATGCAATGCAGCAGGGGAGGGGCGCCGCGGGCGCGAAACTTTGCTGGTTTGCACCAATAGATAAATAGAAATATAGAAAGGGATACCGTCATGTCGAACAAGATCTACCCCGTGGATCCGGCGTACGCGGCGAACACCCGCATCACGCGCGAGCAGTACGACGCGCTGTATGCGGAGTCGATCCGCGACCCCGAGGGCTTCTGGGCGCGCATCGCGCAGCGGATCGACTGGATCACGCCGTTCACCGAGGTCAAGGACGTGTCGTTCGCGGCCGACGACCTGCATATCCGCTGGTTCGCCGACGGCGCGCTCAACGTGTCGGCGAACTGCCTCGACCGCCATCTCGCGACGCGCGGCGACAAGACCGCGATCATCTTCGAAGGCGACGATCCGGCCGATTCGCGCCGCATCAGCTACCGCGAGCTGCACGCCGACGTCTGTCGCGCCGCCAACCTGCTGCGCAACCTCGGCATCGCCAAGGGCGACCGCGTCGCGATCTATCTGCCGATGATTCCCGAGGCCGCCGTCGCGATGCTCGCGTGCGCGCGCATCGGTGCCGTCCACTCCGTCGTGTTCGGCGGCTTCTCGCCGGATTCGCTGGCCGGCCGCATCGCCGATTCCCAGTGCAAGCTCGTGATCACCGCCGACGAAGGCCTGCGCGGCGGCAAGAAGGTCGCGCTCAAGGCCAACGTCGACGAAGCGCTGACGCGTCCGGGGACGACCTCGGTCGAAACCGTGCTCGTGGTGCGCCGCACCGGCGCGCCGATCGCGATGCAGACGCCGCGCGATCGCTGGTGGAGTGCGCTGCTCGAGGAACAATCGACCGAGTGCATGCCCGAAGCTGTCAATGCCGAGCACCCGCTGTTCATCCTCTACACCTCGGGTTCGACCGGCAAACCCAAGGGCGTGCTGTACACGACCGGCGGCTATCTGACCTACGTGAGCTATACCCACGAGTGCGTGTTCGACCTGCGCGAGGACGACGTCTACTGGTGCACGGCCGACGTGGGCTGGGTCACCGGGCACTCGTACGTGGTCTACGGCCCGCTCGCGAACGGCGCGACGACGGTGATGTTCGAAGGCGTGCCGAACTGGCCCGACGTGAGCCGCTTCTGGCAGGTCGTCGACAAGCACGCGGTCACGATCTTCTACACCGCGCCGACCGCGATCCGCGCACTCATGCGCGAAGGCGAAGAACCGGTCCGGCGCACGTCGCGTGCGTCGATTCGCCTGCTCGGCACGGTCGGCGAGCCGATCAATCCCGAAGCCTGGGAGTGGTATCACCGCGTCGTCGGCGACGGCCGCTGTCCCATCGTCGATACCTGGTGGCAGACCGAAACCGGCGGCATGCTGATCACGCCGCTGCCGGGCGCGACCGACACCAAGCCCGGCTCCGCGACCAGGCCGTTCTTCGGCGTGAAGCCCGCAATCGTCGACACGAACGGTGCCGTGCAGGAGGGACCCTGCGAAGGCAATCTGATCCTCACCGACTCGTGGCCGGGTCAGATGCGCACGGTATACGGCGATCACGAGCGCTTCGTCGACACCTACTTCCGCACCTATCCCGGCGCCTATTTCACCGGCGACGGCGCGCGCCGCGATGCGGACGGCTACTACTGGATCACGGGCCGCGTCGACGACGTCATCAACGTGTCGGGCCATCGCATCGGCACGGCCGAAGTGGAGAGCGCGCTGGTCGCGCATCCGAAGGTCGCCGAAGCCGCCGTCGTCGGCTGTCCGCACGACATCAAGGGACAGGGCATCTACGCCTATGTCACCCTGAAGGCCGGCGAGAACGGCAGCGACGAGCTGCGCAAGGAGCTCGTCGGCTGGGTGCGCAAGGAGATCGGTCCGATCGCTTCGCCCGACTACCTTCAGTGGGCGCCGGGTCTGCCCAAGACACGTTCGGGCAAGATCATGCGCCGCATCCTGCGCAAGATCGCCGAGAACGCGACCGACCAGCTCGGCGACACGTCGACCCTGGCCGATCCCGGCGTGGTGCAGAACCTCGTCGAGCAGCGCCTGATCCGCGGCTGATTTCCATCGCTGCGGCTGAGCGGCCGGCCCGTCGCCCGACCGCTCAGCCGCGCGGTGTTGCCGCCGCCCGCCGCGAATGCGATGCTCGGGCGCATGTCCGAGATCCTGATCGCCGACGACCATCCGCTGTACCGCGACGCGCTGCGGCGCGCGCTGAATCAAGCCGCGCCCGGCGCGCGTCTGTTCGAGGCCTCGACGGTGCCGGAACTGCTCATGCTGGTCGAGGCGCATCCCGAAGCCGAACTGCTGCTGCTCGACCTGCACATGCCCGGCGCGCGCGGCTTCTCGGCGCTCGCGCATCTGCGCGGCCAGCATCCGGGCCTGCCGGTCATCGTGGTCTCGGCGCACGAGGAAGGCAGCGTCGCGCGTCGCGCGCTCGCGCACGGCGCGACCGGCTACATTCCGAAATCGAGTTCCGCGGAAACCATCGTCGACGCGATTCGCCACGTGCGCGACGGCGAGATCTGGCTGCCGTCCGCGATGGGCGCCTCGACGGCGCCGCTGAAGGACGACGAGGCGCAGATCGCCGCCCGCGTCGCCGAGCTCACGCCGCAGCAGTTCCGTGTGCTCGCGATGATTGCCGAAGGTCTGCTCAACAAGCAGATCGCGTACGAACTCGGCGTGTCCGAAGCGACGGTCAAGGCGCACATGACCGCGATCATGCGCAAACTCGGCTGCAACAACCGCACGCAGGTCGCGCTCGCCGCGAGTCAGCTCGCGCTCGATCCGAATACCGCGCTGCCGCTCGTCGACAACGACGAAGCCTGAGCGCGGCGTCGCGTCCCGCGCCCGCGTTTTCGGCCGCCTTCGCTACCGACACAACGTCGCCGGACTGCCGATCGTCGCGAACGTGGGACAGGAGCGCGGCGCGTGAGCAGCCCTTCGCTTCGCTTCGATCCGGACCGCCCGCCCCGGACTGCTTCATGCGCCGGCCCGCGCGAGCGACTTGCGTCCCATTGCCGACAGCAGCGCGCGCAGCGCCGCAGGCTTGACCGGCTTGTGCAGCAACGCATAGCCACGCAAGCGGGCACGCTGCTTGAGTTCGGGGCTGCGATCGGCAGTCAGCAGCGCGGCGGGCGGCGCCGGCGCGAGACGCTGCTGCAGTTCGGCCAGCGCGTCCATGCCGTCCTGCAGGGTTCCCAGGTGGAAATCGGCAATGATCAGATCCGGGCGACGCCGTGCGATCGCCTGATGCGCTTCCTCCAGGTTTGCGGCGAGGTCGCAGGTCATGCCCCAGCGGGTCAGCAGCGCCGACATGCCTTCGAGAATCGCCGGTTCGTTGTCGAGGCAGAGCACGTGCAGCGTCGTGAGCTCGCCGGTCGCCGTGTCGCGTTCGACGGAGCGGACGGCCTGGCGACCGCGCCGCGCGACGATGGGCACGCGCACGGAAAAACAGCTGCCCCTGCCCGGCTGCGACTGCAGGCCGAGGCGATGGCCGAGAATGCGCGCCATGCGTTCGCAGATCGACAGGCCGAGGCCGAGGCCCTGCTCGCCCCAGGGCGAAGCCTGATCGAAACGCTGGAATTCGTCGAAGATGCGTTTCTGCTGTGCGGGCGCAATGCCGGGTCCGGTGTCCCAGACCTGGATCAGCGCGTCGTTGCCGCGCGGACGCACGCCGACGACGATACGCCCGCTGCGCGTATAGCGCAGGGCGTTGGATATGAAGTTCTGCAGGATGCGGCTCAGGAGATGCGGATCGGTGCGCACGACCACGCGGCTCGGGTGGATGCGCAGCTGCAGACCGCGGCGATCGGCAATCATCGCGAACTGCTGCTGCAGCGGTTCGATCACATCGGCATAGGCCACGTTGGAGATGTCGGGGCGGTACTTGCCGGCGTCGAGCCGCGACGCTTCGAGCAGCGCGTCGAGCAGCGTTTCGGCGGCGCGGAACGCGGTGTCGATGCGCTCGGCGAGCTGCGCGGCTTCGGCGTCGAGATTCGGCTGATGGCGCAGCGCCGACGTGAACAGCTTGGCCGCATTGAGCGGCTGCAGCAGGTCATGGCTGGCGGCGGCGAGAAAGCGTGTCTTGGACTGGTTCGCCGCCTCGGCTTCGAATTTCGCGCGTTCCTGCGCCGCGAGCGCCGTCGACAGCTGGGCCGTGCGCTGCGATACGCGCTGCTCCAGCGTTTCGTTCGCTTCGCGCAGCGCCTGCTCGGCGCGCTTGTAGTCGGTCACGTCGGTGAACGTCGTGACGAAACCGCCGCCGGGCAGCGGCTGGCCGCGCATTTCGAGCACGCTGCCGTCGGCGCGCACGCGCTGGTACACGTGTGCGGTGCCCGCACGCATGTGCTGCAGGCGCTTGCTGACATGAGTCTCGACGTTGCCGGGACCGCACTCGCCGCGCTCGGCGTTGTAGCGGATCAGGTCGGCGATGGGCCGGCCGACGTAGACCGAGTCGTCGGGATAATCGAACATTTCCATGTAGCGGCGATTCCAGGCGACGAGCCGCATGTCCGCATCGACCACGCTGATGCCCTGCGAGATGTTCTCCATCGTCGTCGACAGCAGCTCGCGGTTGTAGCGCAACTCCTGCGACGCTTCGTCGAGCAGCGCGACGGCTTCGCTGAAATCCAGGCCCGTGCCGCGCAGCGCGCTCGTCAGCATGCGGCGCGCCGAGGCGGCGCCGATCGATGCGGCGAGGATGCGTTCGCTGTGCTGCAGCAGCGGGCGATCGGCAGCCGACGCGTCCTGCAGCGGCTTGGCGGTCGCCACGGCGTAGTCGTCGAACGCGCGGCGTGCGCCGCGTTCGCCGATGATGCGCCCGACGATCGCACGCAGGTCGCCGACGCTGACGCGGCCGCGCCACTCGCCGACCGCACTGCTGCCGCGATCGGCCGAGAGATCGAGAAAGCTCGCGGCGCGCAGACGTTCTTCCATGCTCGGCCGGTAGCGCAGCGACAGGATCAGCATGCAGCCGGTGTTCGCGAGCAGCGACCAGAACGTGCCGTGGGTGAGCGGATGCCAGCCGCCGAGCTGGAACAGCGACTGCGGCCGCAGCCAGGTCAATCCGAACGGCCCGTGCTGCAGCCACCCCGCATCGAACCAGCCCGCGCCGGAAAGGCTGGGCAGCAGCAGCGTGTAGCCCCAGAGCAGGAAGCCGGCGACGAGACCGACCTGTACGCCGGCGCGACTGGCGCTGCGCCAGTACAGTCCGGCGATGATCGCCGGCGCGAACTGCGCGACCGCGGCGAACGACAGCAGGCCGATCGAGGCGAGCTGCTCGCCCTGCGGCATCGCGCGGTAGTACGCGACCGCGAGCAGGCTCAGCACGATGATCGCGGCGCGCCGCACGCCGAGCACGATGCGCGTGAGGTCATGGCGCTGGTCGAGCTTCAGCGAGCGGATGCGCAGCAGCAGCGGCATCACGAGGTCGTTGGAAATCATCGTCGCGAGCGCGACCGAGGCGACGATGACCATGCCCGTAGCGGCCGAGAATCCGCCGATGTAGGCGAGCAGCGCGAGCACGTTGTTGTCGTTCGAGAGCGGCAGCCAGAGCAGCCAGACATCGGGGGTCAGGCCGGTACCGGCCGCGGCGGTGCGGCCGGCCGAGACGATGACCGGCACGAACAGGCAGAACAGCAGCAGGTACAGCGGAAACAGCCAGCGCGCGCGGCGCACGTCGTGCGGGTCTTCGCATTCGACGACGCCGACATGGAACTGGCGCGGCAGGCAGAACATCGCCGTGAAGGCCAGCAGGGTCTGGGCCACGAAGCCGTTCGGCAGCTGCCAGTCCAGGCGCAGCTCGGCGACGGTCAGGCTGGTGCCGGACAGTTGCTGCGCGTAGATGCCGATCACGAGAAACGCGATCAGCTTGACCAGCGATTCCGCGGCGACCGCGAGCACCATGCCGTGGTGATGTTCGGTCGCGTCGACGCGGCGCGTGCCGAACAGGATCGCGAACAGCGCCAGCATCAGCGCCGTATACAGCGCGGTGTCCTGCAACAGCTCGGGCGGCGGCACCGTGCGCGTCTGGCCGCGGCCGAGCACGCTGATGCTGAGCGCGACCGCCTTGTATTGCAGCGCGATATACGGAATCGCCGCGGTGATCGCGATGACGGTCACCAGCGCGCCGAGCGCGTGGGACTTGCCGAAGCGCGAGCCGATGAAGTCCGCGATCGAGGTGATGTTGTTCGCCTTGGCGACGCGGGTCAGGCGCTCGATCAGGCCGCTGCCGAACACGAACAACAGGATGGGCCCGAGGTAGATCGGCAGGTAGGCCAGGGTCGAGTTCGCCGCGCTGCCGACGGCGCCGTAGAACGTCCATGACGAGCAGTACACCGCGAGCGCAAGGCTGTAGATCCACGGGCGCAACCCGGGCCGGCCCGGATACAGCGGCCGCGTATCGCCCCAGTAGGCGACGAGAAACAGCGCCGCGACGTAGACCAGCGAAACGAGCAGCAGGATCCAGCCAGCAATCATCGCAGCGCCCTCGGAGAACGGATCGGATTGTAGTGAAGCGCGGCCGGCTTGCTTGACCCCGGCACTTCGGCCGGCCGAGGATGCCGCATGCCCGTTTCCGGTCTTCCCGTCCCCGCCCAGGCGCCGCAGCCGCTCGGCGACGACGAAATCCATGTGTGGTTTTGTGAATTCCCGATGTCCGACCCGACGGCTCGCCGCCGTGCGGCGCAGCGCTTTCTGCGTCGGCTGGTGGCCGCGTACCGCAACGTCGACGCCGACGAGCTCGACCTGGAGACCGGCGCTCACGGCAAGCCGGCGCTCGCCGACGGGTCGCTCGCGTTCAATCTGAGCCATAGCGGCGACTGCGCGGCACTGGCGATCGCGCGCGGCGTCGAGGTCGGCGTCGACCTGGAGTCGCAGCCGCGGCCGCGGCCGCATGCGGCGCTCGCGCGGCGCTATTTCTGCCGGCGCGAAGCCGAAGCGATCGCGGCGACGATCGGCAGCGAGCGGGAAGCCGCGTTCCTGCGCCTGTGGACCGCGAAAGAAGCCGTGCTCAAGGCGCTGGGCCGCGGGCTCGCCTTCGGCCTCGACCGGCTCGAATTCGACCTGTCGACCGAGCCGCCGACGCTGTGCCGCATAGCTCCCGACGGCGGTGCGTCGGCGGACTGGCAGGTGTGTGCGCTACCGCTGATGCCGCCGGCCGTAGGTCATCTCGCGTGGCGCGGCGAGTCGCGGCGGCGGCGCTTTTTCCGCGACGTCATATCGTCCTCCTCGACGCCGCAGGATTGATACCGACGCCAGTTGTGGGCCACGGCCTAACGGGCTAAGTTCCGGTTAAACGCGAACGCTCGGTGCGAGGCCCGCCGTCGACATGTGGAAGCTGCTGCGCAATCTGCTGCTGTCGGCCGGCGTGCTTGCGCTCGGCGTCAAGCTGGCGGTCTGGTTTGCGGCCGGCCAGCAGGCGCAGTGGGTTGCCGACAGCGTGAAGCGCTGGGGCGCGTTGAGCTGGTCCGGCGCGAGCGGCTCTTTCAACGGCGACGTGATCCTGAGCGGCGTGCAGTTCCGTCCGAACGCCGGTTTCGAGGCCGCGGCGTTCAGCGCCTCGGCCGTGAGGCTGCATACGCCGAGCCCGTTCTGGCTGCTGACCCGGGCGATCACTCGCGACACGACCATGCCCGCGGAACTGGGCGTGCGCTTCGAGGACGTCAATCTGCCGGCTCTGCGCAAGTTCGCGGGCGAGAACGACCCGCCCTGGTTCGGCGCACAGAGTCTGGTTCCATTCGAGACCTTCGCGTGCGGTGCGTCGACCGAACTCAAGCAGGCGGACTTCGTCTCGATGCAGGTCCAGCCGCGCACGCCGCAGCTGAATCTGCACTACCGCTACGACGAGACCACGCACGACCTCGAACTGGACCTGCGCGTCGAGAACGCCCCGTTCGGGGTCCTGAGTCTGCGCAGCGAGCTGCGCCAGGTCACGGCACAGGTGCTCGACAATGCGGCCGCCCGCGATGCCGTGCGCATCGCCTCGGCCGATTTCGGCTATCGCGACAGCGACTTCCTGCGCCGCCGCAACCAGTTCTGCGCGCGCGAGACCGGTCTGGACGTCGACCGCTTCATCGACCGCCACATCGCCGCCGTGCAGGAACGCCTCAAGGCGTCGCACATCGTGCCGGCCGAAGGCGTGGTCGAGATGTACCGCCAGCTGTTGCGCGACGGCGGCGAAGTCAAATTGCTGAGCCTCCCGCGCGAGGACATCGCGCCGACGCAGTACGACACCTACGATCCCGAGGAAGTGCTGCGCTGGCTCAACCTGACTGCGCGCCACAACGACGCGCCGCCGGTGCTGTTCAAGTTGTTCTTCCTCGCCGAACCGGTCGAGGCGCTGGCCGGCATCGATCTCGCGCTGATGCACGATCCGCTGGCCGAGCCCGAGCCCGAGACCGTGGTCGTGCGGCCCGAGGAAAATCCGGTACTCGCGACGACGATCGGCGCCAACGCGCCGAAACCGGCCGTGCCGGTGACACCGACGGCACCGGCAACGACGACCGCGAACCCGACGGCGCCGACGGCGACTTCATCCAGTCCCGCGACGACGACACCGAAACCGACGACGCCGGCCGATCCGGTCGCGACGACCGCGACGCCGAACGACCCGTCGACCGGCGTCGCGTCGCGGCCGACGCCGCGTATCGATCCGCGACTCGACCCGAGGCTCGCCGGGCTGCCGTCGGCGCCGCCGCCGCCGCCGGGATCGACGGCGGCGCTGGTCTGGCAGGGTCCGCGCATCGATCGGCTGCCCGAACGGGATGCGGCGCGCGAGCGGCCGTTCGCGGTCATTTCGTACGAAGCGTTGAACGGCCAGGCCGGCGCGCGCGTCGTGCTGATCACGAGCGGCGGCAAGGAGATCGAAGGCAAGGTGACCGAAGTCAGCGCCGCCGGCGTCACGGTCAGCGTGACGCGGGAGTCGGGTCAGGCGCGGCTGTTCGTGGAGCGTGCGCGTATCCTCGAGATCCGCGTCGCGCGCCGCGGCTAGTTCGCAGCGGCGATGATGCGGATCTTGCGATTGCGTGCGACGGCCTGACGTCCCCGTCCGTCGTGCTCCCTGCATGGACATGAACCCGACCGAAGCCCGAACCGGTTTTGCCCAGGAAGTCGACGCGCTCACGCTCGCGCGGGCGCGCCGCGGCGATGTGTCCGCGCATGCAGCGCTGTATCGGCTGTTCGCGCGACCTTGCTATACGCTCGCGATGCGCGTGCTCGGCAGTTCGGCGACGGCCGAAGACGTAGTCCAGGACGTATTCCTGAAACTCATGGATGCGATCCGGCACTACCGCGGCGATGCGCCGTTCGGCGCGTGGCTCAAGCGCATGACGGTGAATGCCGCGATCGATCAGCTGCGCAGCCAGCGGCATATCGATCCCGACGATCCGGAACGTCTGTTCGCAAACGCGATCGACGCGAGCGGATCCATCGCCGCCGATGCGCACGACGTGATGGGCCTGCTGCAACGCCTGCCGCCGCGCGCGCGTCTGATCCTCGTGCTGCACGAAGTCGAGGGTTACACGCACAAGGAACTGGCCGAGCTGTTCGGCCAGACCGAGAGTTACTCGAAATCGATCCTGTCGCGCTC